>NZ_CP076718.1:300000-555743 GCF_011682235.2 Rhodocaloribacter litoris
TCGCGGCACAGGTCTCAACGGCGTAACATCAGACCAAAACAAAGCGCGGGGCCGCCGGTGAAGCCGCCCTGCGCTTCCTTCTTGTCAGCCTTCCAGCTCAGACCCGTTCGAGGGCGATGGCGGTGCCGCCGCCGGTGCCGTGGCAGATGGCGGCCAGCCCGGCGCCTTTGTCGTGCGTGTGGAGGGCGTGGACGAGCGTGGTGGTGATGCGGGCCCCTGTGCAGCCGATGGGGTGGCCCAAGGCGATGGCGCCCCCGTGCACGTTCAGCTTCTCGTAGGGCACACCGAGCATCCGGTGGAACAGGATGCTGTTGAGGGCAAACGCCTCATTGTTCTCGAAGAGGTCGAAATCGTCCACCGTGCGGCCGAGGCGGTCGAGCAGCTTGCGGACGGCCGGGACCGGAGCTTCGGGGAAGCGCCAGGGTTCGCCCGCGGCCCAGGCGCCGCCCAGGATGCGGGCCAGCGGCTTGAGCCCGAGCCGTTCGACGGCGGAGGCCGAGGCTACCACCAGCGCCGCAGCGCCATCGCTGATCTGGCTGCTGTTCCCCGCCGTCAGCACCCCGTCTTGCCTGAAGGCCGGGCGCAGCGCCGCCAGCGATTCCAGGGTCGTATCCGGCCGGATGCCCTCGTCGGCCTCGAGCATCTTTTCCTCCCGCCGGTCCCGGTAGGCAATGGGAACGATCTCGCGGGCAAAATGGCAGGCCGCGGTCGCTTCGGCGGCCCGCCGGTGCGACATCAGGGCGATCTCGTCGAGCGCCTCCCGCGTGACGCCGTGCTCGGCCGCCAGCCGTTCGGTCTGGTCGCCCATGGCCTCGCCGCTCATCGGGTCGCTCAGCCCGTCGCGAAAGAGGAGGTCGATGAGCCCCTCGGCCGGCCCCATCGCATACTTGTACCCCCAGCGCGCCTTCGAAGAGAGGTAGTATCCGGCCCCGGACATCGACTCGGTGCCGCCGGCCAGGATGAGATCGGCCTCACCCGCCTTGATCAGCGCCGCCGCGTTCATCACGCTCATCATGCCCGAGGAGCACACCATGTCCAGCGCGACGCCGTCCACCTCCTTCGGGATACCGGCCTTGAAGGCCGCCTGCCGCGGGATGAGTTGCCCGTGCCCGGCCCGGAGGATGTTGCCGAAAACGTACAGGTCGAGGGCCTTCCCCTCGATGCCGGCCCGTTCGAGGGCCGCCCGCATGACGTGGGCCGCCAGGTCGACCGGCGAGTGGTCCCTGAGCGCACCGCCGAACCGGCCGATGGGCGTGCGCACGGCGGAGATGATATAAACGTCCTGCATGGTGCTCTTGCCTGGGTTGGTGGCATGACGGATTTCGAAACCGGAAGCGCTTCTGGAAAGCGTCCCCGGCCGTGCTTTGAAGATAACGCCGGGGGCGGAAACGGGTTTGAGGCCGGGCGGGTCTTCACATCGCCTTGACGAACCGGCTTCCGGTTTGCCGGTACGGCGGGATAAAACGAACCCGCACGCGATGGACTCTTTCACCCAGTTTGCCCTTGGCGCAACCGTCGGCGAGCTTGCCGTGGGCCGCAAGCTCGGCAACCGGGCGCTCCTCTGGGGCGGCGCCCTCGGCACCCTGCCGGACCTGGACGTGCTCGTCAACCCGTTCGTCTCGGAAGTGCAGGAACTGGCCTTTCACCGTGGCCTTTCCCACTCGCTCTTCTTCTGCATCGCGGCAGCGCCCCTGCTCGGCTCCCTCCTGGCCCACCTGCATCGCAGCGACGGCGTGACCCGGCGCGAAGGCGTCCTCACCGTCTTTCTCGCCCTGAGCACCCACGTCGCGCTCGACCTCTGCACCACCTATCCCACCCAGCTCCTGCAACCCTTCAGCGATGCCACCTTCGCCCTCAGCGCGATCTTCATCATCGATCCGCTCTACACACTGCCCCTCGTGGCCGGGCTCGTGGCCGCGCTACGCCGGGAACGCACCGACCGGCGCCGGAGACGGGCCGTCCTCCGGGGCCTCGGGGTGTGCACGCTCTACCTGCTCCTGACCCTGGTCAACAAGCAGCACGTCTCCGGCGTGTTCGCGCGGGCCCTGGCCGCGCAGGGCCATACATACGAACGCCTGCACACGGCCCCCACACCGTTCAACAACCTGCTCTGGGTCGGCCTGGCCGACGACGGCGAAGGCTACCGGGTCGGCCTCTATTCCCTCCTCGACGAGGCGCCCCCCCGGGCGTTCCTTCGCCTGGAAAAGAACCAGGCCCTGCTCGCCCCCTTCCTCGACGACCCGCCGGTCCGGCGGCTGATCTGGTTCTCCGACGGCTACTATGCCGTCAGCCGGCGGGGGGACAGCCTGTTCTTCAGCGACCTGCGCTTTGCCCGCGACGACCTGTGGCTCACCGGCGAAGGGGCTTCCGTCTTCCGTTTCCTCCTCGAACGCGCGCCGGAGGATTCGACCCGCATCGCCGGTTTCCGGCGGCACCCGCCGGCGCTCCGCCCGGATGCCGCCCTGCTTCGATGCTTCGGGCGCCGGCTCCTCGGCGCGGTCATCCCTCCGGGCGGATGCGCCGCTGCCCGATCAGATGCAGCCGGATCAGGTTGAGCGCCGCCGTGCTCGCCAGCGCCTTGTTCGTGCGCCGGTCGTGGGCAAAGCGGTGCAGCGTGGCGTCCGTGCCGTGGGCACCGGCATACCCGACCCAGACGGTGCCGACCGGCTTCTCGGGCGTCCCGCCGGTGGGCCCCATGATGCCGGTGGTGGCCACGCCGACGTCGGTGCCCAGGCGCGTGCGAACGCCGGCGGCCATCTGCCGGGCCACGACCTCGCTGACTGCCCCGTGCTCGTCCAGCACCGCCGGATCGACCCCTAGGACCTCGATCTTGACCCGGTTGCTGTAGGCCACGATGCCGCCGGTGACGTAGCCCGAAGCCCCGCTGACGTTGGTGAGCCGGTGGCAGACGTACCCGCCCGTGCAGCTCTCCGCCACGGCCAGCGTCAGGCCTCGCTCCCGCAGCAGGGCCCCGACGACGCCTTCCAGCGTGTCGCCGTCCTCGCCGAAGAGGTAGGGGGCGATGCGTGCCCGCAGCACCGCTTCGAGTTGCTCGAGGCGGGCGCGGGCCGCCGGCTCGTCGGCGGCACGGGCCGTCAGGCGAAGCCGCACCCCGCTCGTGCCCGGCAGGTAGGCCAGGCGCAGGTCCGGGCCGAGCAGCGACACGGCGTCGCCGAGCTTTTCCTGGAGATGCGACTCCCCGATGCCGGTCGTCAGGAGGGTCTTGTGCAGGATGACACGCCGCCCGTCGAGGGCCCGGAGACGGGGCAGCACCTCGTGCTCCATGAGCACACGCATCTCGAAGGGCACCCCCGGCAACACCGCCAGCAGGCGCCGCCGCCCGCCGGCTTCCTCCGCATACCAGAGGCCGGGCGCCGTGCCGACCGGGTTGGGCAGCACCGTGAAGCCCTCCGGGATCAGCGCCTGCGCGCGGTTGCTCTCGGGCACCGTGCGCCCCCGCTGCACGAAGCGGTCGCAGATCTGCGCATAGACGGCCTCGTCGAAGACGAGGGGCACCCCGAAACAGGCGGCGACGGCCTGGCGGGTGACGTCGTCGTGGGTGGGCCCGAGCCCGCCGGTGACGATCACCAGCGTCGCGTGGCGGAACGCCTCGTCGAGGGCGGCACGGATGGCGTCCTCGTCGTCGCCCAGCGTGGTCATGCGCACCACCTCGATACCGGCCTGGTGGAGCTGCTCGCCGATCCAGGCTGCATTCGTGTTCACGACCTGCCCGATCAGCAACTCGTCGCCGACGGTGAGCACCTCCGCGTTCATCGGGCTGCACTCCACCGGTTCGACCACCGCTCGGGGTCCTGTCGCCAGGCTTCCAGCACCGCGACCGCCTCCGGGGCCAGCGCTCCCCGCGCCCGCGCCGTCGCCAGGAGCGTGTCGAAGTCGGTCAGCGTGAAGAGCGGCACCCCGGCCGCGGCGAAGGCGGCCTCGGCGGCCGGAAGACGATAGGAAAAGATGGCCAGCACGGCCAGCACGTCGGCCCCCACGGCCTGCAGGGCCTCGACCACCGCCACGGACGACCCGCCCGTCGAGACGAGGTCTTCGACGACCACGACGCGCTGCCCTGCCTCGATGCGTCCCTCCACCTGGTTGCCCCGCCCGTGTGCCTTGGGTTTGGCGCGGGCATAGGCCATCGGCAGATCGAGCCGCTCGGCGAGCCAGGCGGCGTGCGGGATGCCCGCCGTGGCCGTGCCGACGACGGCTTCCGGCGCCAGCCCCTGCGCCTGCAGCAACGTGTGGAACCCCTCGGCGATCCGCCGGCGCACCGGCGGGTAGGCCAGTGTCAGGCGGTTGTCGCAGTAGACGGGAGCCCGCAGCCCCGAGGCCCAGGTGAACGGGCGCTCCGGTGCCAGCACCACCGCCCCGATCTCGAGCAAGTCGCCCGCAATGCGGCGGGCCCATTCCGTCAGGGTATTCGTCATGAAAAACCGGGTTTGAAATCGAGCGGAACGCCTGCCCGGCCGGCGTTCACCCCGGGCCGGCCGGCGGCGCGGTCGTCATCTGGCGCAGATAGGGCAGGCCGGTCAGCACCGTGACCAGCACCACCAGCAGAAAAAGCCAGAAGGGCACGGGGGTCTGCAGGATGTCCCGTCCCAGGGCCCCGGGGCTCCCCCCCACCTTGGCCAGGACCAGCACGGAAAGCATGGCGATGATGAAGACGAGCTGAGCCGTCGTCTTCGCCTTGGCCACACGCAGCGTGCGCAGGGAACGCCCGTGGGCTTCGGCCCACGACCGCAGGCCGGTGACGAACAGGTCGCGGGCGGCGATGAGGGCCACCCCCCACCAGGGTACGACCTTCGGCACCAGCAGGGCCAGCCCAGCGAACGTGCCAAGCACGAGCACCTTGTCGGCCACCGGGTCGAGGAACTGCCCGAAACGCGAGCGCACCGCATACCGCCGGGCCAGCTTGCCGTCCAGGTAGTCCGAGACGGAAGCCAGAACGAAAAGGACGAGGGCCCACACCTGCCCCCACAGGGTGTTCGTCATCAACAGCACCAGCAGGACGGGCGTGATGAGAATCCGAATGATCGTGAGCGTGTTCGGAACGTACTTCATCGCAGGCAAGGGCTCTCCCGGAGCAAATATATGAATTGCTCCGATGCCGGTGTTCGAAGATCCGCTGCGTTTCGACGGGGTGCCGGCCCGGCAGCCTGCAATCTTTGCAGAGCCGTGCCGCCGCCTGCGTCGTTCTGACGGAAAGGCGGTCGCCGGTGCGGTCCCCGGCCGGGATGCGCTGTCATTGTGACCGGCCGCCCGGAACCGGCACTGTTCTTGAGCAAACACCGGAGCGTCACGCGGGCGACCCTTCCTTCAGGAGGTTTCGACCCGGCATGTGCGCGCGAGTTGACCACGAACGCAACGACCAACGACACAGACATATGGGCAAGATCATCGGTATCGACCTGGGTACGACGAACTCCGTGGTGGCCGTGATGGAGGGCGGCGAGCCCGTCGTGATCACGAACGCCGAAGGGTCGCGGACGACCCCCTCGGTCGTCGCCTTCAAGAAGGACGGCGAACGCCTCGTCGGTGCCCCGGCCAAACGCCAGGCCATCACCAACCCCAAAAACACCATCTTCTCGATCAAGCGCTTCATGGGGCGGCGCTACGACGAGGTCACCGAGGAGATCAAGACCGTACCCTACGAGGTCGTTCGGGGCGACAACGACACGGCGCGCGTCAAGATCGGCGACCGCGTCTACACGCCGCAGGAGATCTCGGCCATGATCCTGCAGAAGCTGAAGCAGACGGCCGAGGACTACCTGGGCGAAAAGGTCACCGAGGCGGTCATCACCGTGCCGGCGTACTTCAACGACGCCCAGCGCAAAGCCACCAAGGAAGCCGGCGAGATCGCCGGGCTGAAGGTGCGCCGCATCATCAACGAGCCGACCGCCGCCGCGCTGGCCTACGGCCTCGACAAGAAGAAGGAAGACGAAAAGATCGCCGTCTTCGACCTCGGCGGCGGCACGTACGACATCTCGATCCTCGAACTCGGCGACGGCGTCTTCGAGGTGAAGGCCACCAACGGCGACACCCACCTCGGCGGCGACGACTTCGACCAGCGCCTGATCGACTACATCGCCGACGAGTTCAAGAAGCAGGAAGGCATCGACCTGCGGCAGGACGCCATGGCGCTGCAGCGCCTGAAGGAGGCCGCCGAGAAAGCCAAGATCGAACTCTCGAGCTCGACGCAGACGACCATCAACCTGCCGTTCATCACGGCGACGCAGGAAGGGCCCAAGCACCTGACGATGGACATCACCCGGGCCAAGTTCGAACAACTCATCGACGACCTCATCGCCCGGACCATCCCGCCGATGGAGAAGGCCCTCAAAGATGCCGGCCTCTCGAAGAGCGACATCGACGAGGTCATCCTCGTCGGCGGCTCGACCCGCATCCCGAAGATCCAACAGGTGGTCGAGGAGTTCTTCGGCAAGAAGGCCAACAAGAGCGTCAACCCGGACGAGGTCGTCGCCATCGGTGCGGCCATCCAGGGCGGCGTGCTCTCGGGCGACGTCACCGACGTGCTGCTGCTGGACGTGACCCCGCTCTCGCTCGGCATCGAAACGCTCGGCGGCGTCATGACGGTGCTCATCCCGGCCAACACCACCATCCCGACACGCAAGAGCGAGATCTTCTCGACGGCGTCGGACAACCAGCCCTCGGTCGAGATCCACGTCCTGCAGGGGGAACGGGCCATGGCCGTGGACAACCGCACGATCGGGCGCTTCCACCTCGACGGCATCCCGCCGGCCCCCCGCGGCGTGCCCCAGATCGAGGTCACCTTCGACATCGACGCCAACGGCATCCTGAGCGTCTCGGCCAAGGATAAGGCCACCGGCAAGGAACAGTCGATCCGCATCGAAGCCTCCAGCGGGTTGACCGAGGCCGAGATCGAAAAGATGCGGGCCGACGCCAAAGCACACGCCGAGGAAGACCGCCGCAAACGCGAGGAAGCCGAAAAGCTCAACACGGCCGACACGCTCATCTTCACGACGGAGAAAAACCTCCGGGAGTACGGCGACAAGATCCCGGCCGACAAGCGGGCCCGGATCGAATCGGCCCTCGAACGGCTCAAGGAAGTGCACAAGAACCGCGACCTGAGCCAGATCGATTCGGCGTTGCAGCAGCTCAACGAGGCCTGGAGCGCCGCCAGCCAGGACCTCTACCAGGCCCAGCAGGCGGCCGCCTCGGAAGGCGCCTCGGCCGGTGACGGAGCCTCGGCCGGCAAAACCCAGGACAAGGAGGTCCGCGACGTCGACTACGAGGTCGTGGACGAAGAGGAGGACAAGAGTTAAGCCGGGCGCGGCTTAACCTTTCCACATAGATTTGACCCCGACCGCCCTGCCGCGGTCGGGGTTTCTTTTTTTCCGGCCTTCCGCCCCGTGTAGGATCCATGAAATGAACCGGGTGGACCGTCCCGATCCGGCCCGGGGTGGAACCCCCGCCCGCCTTGCTGCTTCAAAACGCCGGTCACCTGCCTTCACCCTTTTCGCCGATCCCCCTGCTTGCCATGGCCGGTACGATAGGTCACCTGTTGATCCTGACGGCGCTCGTTGCCTGTGCCCTTGCCGGGCTCGCCTTCCTGCAGGCCAACCGCTCCGCCGGCAGCCCGACCGAATGGCAACGCATCGGGCGGGGCGCCTGGATGGTGATGCTCCTCGCGGTGACGGCCGCGTTCGGGCTGCTGATCTACCTGAACGTCACCCACCAGTTCCAGTACGCCTACGTGCACCAGCACACCTCGCGGGGGCTGCCGTTGAAATACCTGGTCTCGGCTTCGTGGGCCGGCCAGGAAGGGTCTTTCCTGCTCTGGATCGTCCTGAACGCCCTGGTCGGAGCCGCCCTGATCCGGTGGGCGGACCGGGACTACGAAGCCCCGGTGATGACGGTCGTTGCGTTCTGCCAGGTCTTCCTGATCTCGATGATCGCCGGGCTCAGGATCGGCGCCGTCTCGATCGGCTCCTCTCCCTTCCTCACGCTGGCCGAAAAGTTCCCCGATGCGCCGATGCTCCAGGCGGGCCTCGTCCCCAGCGACGGGCAGGGGCTGAACGACCTCCTGCAAAACTACTGGATGGCGATCCATCCCCCGACGCTCTTCGTCGGCTTCGCCTCGATGATCGTCCCGTTTGCCTTCGCGGTGGCCGCGCTGTGGAAGCGGCGCTACACCGAGTGGGTCCGCCCGGCCCTGCCCTGGACCCTTTTCGCCGTGATGGCGCTCGGGGTCGGCATCGCGATGGGGGGCTACTGGGCCTATGAGACGCTCTCCTTCGGCGGCTACTGGGCCTGGGATCCGGTCGAGAACTCGTCGCTGGTACCGTGGCTCATCGGCGTGGCCGCCGTGCACACGATGATCATCCAGAAGAAAAGCGGGATCAGCCAGAAGGCATCGCTCTTCCTGAGCATCCTCGCCTACATGCTCGTCATCTACTCGACCTTCCTGACGCGGAGCGGCATCCTGGGCGACATCTCGGTCCATTCGTTCGTCGACCTGGGGCTCTACAACCAGCTCCTGCTCTGGATTCTGGCGATGGGGGTGGTCGGCTTCGGCCTGCTCGCCTACCGCTACCGGGAGCTGCCCCGCCCCCGGCAGGAGCCGGCCCTGCTCTCGCGCGAGTTCATGATCTTCTGCGGGGCGATGCTGCTCTGTGCGGTGGGTGCCGTCGTGCTCCTGGGCACGAGCACCCCCATCATCGGCCGCCTCTTCCGGGACAACCCGTCGACCGTGCCGCTGGCGTTCTACAACAAATGGACGCTGCCGCTCTCGATCCTGTTCGTGTTCCTGGCCGGGCTCGGGCAGCTTTTCTGGTGGCACAAGATGAGCGTGGAAAACGTCAACCGGGTGCTGCTGAAGCCGGTCGTGCTGTCGGTGGTGAGCACCGTCGCCGTGCTCGTGTTCACGCCGTTCGTGGAGCGGACGGCCGTCGAGGCCCCGGCGCCGGGAGGCGCCATGACCCAGGCCGGCCTCACGGGTTCGCTCGGCACGTTCTGGGCCAGCTACGGCACGGGGCTGTTGCTGTTGCTCCTTGTCTTTGTGGCCTTCTTTGCCCTCTACGGCAACGGGCTGGTGCTCTGGCGCATCGCGCGGGGCAACCCGCGCCTGGCCGGCGGCGCCTTCGCCCACGTCGGCCTGGCCGTCATGGTGCTTGGCATCGTGGCCTCCAGCGGGTTCAGCCGGGGCCTGGGCGTCGACCCGAACGGCATGGGACGCAAGAACTTCGTCGTCGAGCACGGGCAGACTGTGGCCGTCGACGGCTACCGCTTCACCTACCGGGGCACCGAGACGAACGCCGAGGGCCGCCCGGCCTACGTGCTCGACGTGGTGGACCCGCAGGGCCGGCGCTTCACCGTCCGGCCGGTGGTCTACAAGAGCAACAAGGAACAGTGGATCCAGCATCCGGACGTCCGCCTGGGAGCGTGGCAGGACCTGTTCGTGGCCGTCTCGCCGAGCCTCATGTTCGAGACGCAGCAGGCCCCGAACACGCTGACCCTCTCCCGCGGCGAAACGGCCCGCCTGGATGACGGCCGCCTCACCCTCCGCTTCGTCGACTTCGACCTGAACGCCGGACGGGCCTACCTGAACGATACGACGGCCATCGCCGTAGGGGCCACGCTCGAGATCACCGAGGCGGACGGCCGGATCCACACCCTCACGCCCGTCTACCTGGTTGCCCGGGACGGCGCCGTACGCCTGGTGCCCGCCCGCCTCGACGACGGGCGGCTGGAGGTCGCCTTCACCGGGATGGACGTGAGCACCGAGGCGATCACCCTCGCCGTCGAGGGAGCCACCGTCGCCCCCGAAGACTGGCTGGTGGTACAGGCCTACGAGAAGCCGTTCATCAACCTGGTATGGATGGGTATCCTCCTGCTCACCTTCGGCTTCGGCCTGTCTGCATACCGGCGGGCACAGGACCATCGCGCCCGCCGCCGGGAAACCGCCTAGCGCACCTCCTACGGCGGCTTTTTCTTCCGGCTGCGGGTATTTTCTGCCCCGCAGCGAAGCCCGGCAACCGGCACCCCGCCCCGAAACGGGACGCGCTCCGTGTCCGGAATCGGTTTTTTCAGGCGTTCGGGGGCCGCCCGATGCACCATTGGCCCGCCGCTTGCTTCACCGAGCCTGATTCGACCCGAACACCCCTGTGACTGGGCCGTCTCCGGCCAACGTGTTCACCCATGGTACAACGGGATACACCGGAACCCCCGGCGACTTTCTCCTCCCCCACCCGGCACACCGCGCGTCCGTCGCCTGCCGAAGCCCCTTCCCGCCCGGCGACCGGCACCACGGACCTCCGGCTGCACCTGATGCAGCAGATCGCGCGTGCCATCACCGCCAACCGCTCCCCCGGCGAGATCGTCCGGCTGGCCGTGGACCTGATTGCCCGGCACCTCCCCGACTGCCGCGTCGCTTTTTCCACCCTCGACGAAGCCGGTCGCCTGCACGTCGAATACGACCGGGCACCGGACCGGATGCCTTCGCTGGCCGGGTGCGAGCTCGACCTGACGACCGCGCCCCGTTTCCTCCAGGCCCTTCGCCAGGACGAGCCGATATGCCTTGCCGACGTGGAGAAGGACGAACGCCTGGCCCCCCTGACCGGCCCGATCACCGCGCTGAAAACCCGCGCGGCGATCTATGCACCGCTGCACCACGGCGGCGATCCGGTCGGCCTGTTGTGCATCGGAACGGACACGCCCCGCGCCTGGCCGGACGACACCGTCGCGTTGTTCCGGGAGGCCGCGTCGTTCCTGGCACTGGCCCTTCACGATGCCCGCATGCGGGCCCACCGGGCCGAAACCGAAGCGGCGCTCCGCGAGAGCGAGGCCCGCTTCCGCACCCTCGTCGAAGCCTCTTTCGAGGGCATCGCCGTCAACGTGGACGGGGTCATCGTAGAAGCGAACCAGGCCCTGGCCGACCTCTTCGGCTACGACCGGGCCGAAGACATGATCGGCCTGACCGCACGCGACCTGCTCGCCCCCTGCGACCATGAGCGGGTCTATCGCAACATCCGGCAGCAAACCGAAGCGCCCCAGGAATACACCGGGCGAAAACGCAGCGGCGAAACCTTCCCGCTCGAGGCCATCGGAAAGAACACCCTGCACCGTGGCCGCCCCGCCCGCATCACCGGTTTTCGGGATCTGACGAAGATACGCCAGGTCGAGCGCGAGCGGGCCCACCTGCTGGAGGAAACCCGGCGGTCGCTCGCCCGCATGGAGGAGCTCTACCGGCTCAGCCGCGCCCTGCTCCACGTCAACAACCTGGCGGAAGCCCTGCAGGCCATCACCGACGGCCTCACCCGGACGCTCTCGGCCGAACGGGTGGCCCTCCTTCTGCTGAACGAAGAGGACACCGAGGCCGAACCGTTCATCAGCACCGGGGCCTCCACGCCCCTCTCCGACGGCTTCAGGGACCTGGTGTGGCGGCTGAACCGGCACATGCTGCAAGCCCGGCAACCGCTCCTGCTGGCCCGGGAAGCACCCGACCCGACCGGCCACCTGGATCCGGCCACGCGCCGGGCGCTGGACTGCGGCGCCCTCATCGCCGTCCCCCTGCAGTTCAAGGACCGGCCCGCGGGCCTGCTCGTAGCCGCCAACGGCCTGAACGGGCCGGACTTCACCTCCCTCGACGTGGCCCTGATGGTCGCCGTCGCCGGGCAGGCCTCCATCGCCATCGAGAACGCCCGGCTGTTCCGGCGGCACGTCCGCCACGCCGAAGAGCTGGCAACCTTCTCCAACCGGCTGAAACAGCTCCACCACCTCAACACGTCCGTCTATCCGGACCTCTCCGCCCTGCTCAACGCCTTCCTGGAGACCGGCTGCCGGCTCTTCGGCATGCAACAGGGATACGTCACCTACCTCAGCGAAGACACGCTCACCGTGCTGGCAGCCAGCGACCCGGCGCCGTTCGGCGACGACCCGCCGTCGCTGCCGCTCGACGAGACGTTCTGCCGGGAGGTGGTCGAACACCGGCAAACCCGTGCCTGCGCACAGGTGGGGCAGGATCCGGCGCTGGCCGCTACCCGCCTCTACCGGGAAACGGGGCTGGAGTCGTACATCGGCACGCCCGTGCTGGTGGAAGGAACCCTCTTCGGCACGCTCAACTTCGTGGATCCCCGGCCGCGCTCCCACCCGTTCGCCGCCCACGACATCGAGCTCATCGAACTGATGGCCGAAAGCCTGGGCCGCTACCTGACCCTGGCCCAGAAGGAACAGGACCAGCAACAGGTACAGGAAGACCTCAAACGCTACACGGAAGACCTCGAGGCCGCCAAGCAAACGCTGGAACAGCAGGCCGCGGACCTGGCCACGATGGTGGCCCAGCTGGAAGAGGCACGGCACCATGCCGAGGAGACCACCCGCGCCAAGAGCGACTTCCTGGCCAACATGAGCCACGAGATCCGCACCCCCCTCAACGGCGTCATCGGCATGATCGAGTTGCTGCGCGAGACGCCCCTGACGGACGAACAGCGCCAGTACGTCGACACGATCCACGCCAGCGGCGAGGCCCTGCTGAACCTCATCAACGACATCCTCGACCTTTCCAAGATCGAGGCCGGCCGGCTGGAACTGGAACAGGCGCCGTTTGCCCTCTGGGACCTGATCGAAGGCGCCCTGGACGTGATCGCCCTCCGCGCTGCCGAGAAAGGGGTGGCCCTGGCGGCCGAGGTGGCACCCGACGTGCCGGCCCGGCTCCTGGGCGACCTGACGCGGCTCCGCCAGATCCTGGTCAACCTGCTCGGCAACGCCGTCAAGTTCACCGAAGAAGGCGAGGTGGTGCTGTCCGTGGCGGCAACCCGGGAAGACGAGGGCACCGTCAGGCTGCATTTCGCCGTGCGCGACACGGGCATCGGCATCCCCGCGGACCGGCTGGAGCAGATCTTCGAAACGTTCACCCAGGCGGACAGCACCACCACCCGGCGGTACGGCGGCACGGGGCTGGGGCTGGCCATCTCACGCCGCCTGAGCCGGATGATGGGCGGCACCATCCGGGCCGAGAGCCGGGTCGGAGAAGGCTCGACGTTTCACGTCACCGTGCAACTGCACCCGGCCGGCGACACCGAACCTCCCACGCCTTCTTTCGAGGGGCGGCACGCGCTCGTCGTCGAAGCCCACGAGGCCACGCGGCAGATGCTGGCCCGCCACCTCGAAGCCTTCAACCTGCGGGTGCAAACCGCCGCCACGGCGCAGGAAGCCCGGCCGCACCTGGCCGGTGCCGACCTGCTGCTGGTGGACTCCTCCCTTCCCGAGCTGTACGACCTGCTGCACGAGGCCGGCGAGCGCCCCACCGGCCTGCTGCATCCGGTCGGCCGGCGCATGCCCTCCGACCTGCCCCCCTCCACCGTCGTGCTCAGCAAGCCCGTGCACCGGGACCACCTGCTCGACCTGCTCTACCGCGCTTTCCGGCCGGAGGAAGCCTGCGAAACGCCCTCCGACGCCCCGGCGGACCGGCCGGCCTCCGGGCGCACGCTGCGCATCCTGCTGGCCGAAGACAACCCCGTCAACCAGCAGGTGGCCCTCCGGATGCTCCAGCAGCTGGGACACGACGCCCGCGTGGCCGCCAACGGCCGGGAAGCCGTCGAGGCACTCGAAAACGATGCCTTCGACGTCATCCTCATGGACCTGCAGATGCCGGAGATGGACGGCCTCGATGCCACCCGGGAGATCCGTCGCCGGTATGCACCCGACCGCCAGCCTCGCATCATCGCCCTGACGGCCAACGCCCTGCAAAGCGACCGCGAGCGCTGCCTGGAGGCCGGCATGGACGACTACATCTCCAAACCCTTCCGCCTGGAAACCCTCCGCCATGCACTGAAACAGGCTGCGACCCGCCCGGCACCGCCCAGCGTCACGGCGCCGCCCCCCGACCGCGACATGGCGGAAGCCCTCCTCGACGGGGCCGTCCTCGAAGAGCTGCGCAACATGCTGGGCGAGGACGACGACCCCGACTTCCTGCGCAGCCTGATCCGGGATTTCCTGCAAGACACCCGGCGCCTCCTCGACGAGCTACGACGGGCCTACCTCGAAAAAGACCTTCCGACCCTGCACCGGACCGCACACACGATGAAGTCGAGCAGTGCCCTGTTCGGCGCCGTCACGTTCTCCACCCTGTGCAACGAGCTGGAACAACTCGCCGAAGCCGGCTCCCTGGAAGGGGCGGACGCGCGCATCGCCCGGCTCGAAAAGCAATACGAGCACATCAAGGCGGCGCTGGAACGGGTCTGAGCGCGACGTCTTCCTCCGGAACGGTATCCCCGTCCGGTGCGTCCCCTGCGGATGCCGGAGGCGCCCCCTCGCCGGCCTGCCGCCGGCGCCGGATCTCTTCCCGCCAGGCCCGGTCAAGGTAGGCATAGTCCCGCGCCCGCAACGCTTCGTCGCCGAACGGCACACAGTGAAAGCCGAAGCGTACGGGGGAGAGGTTGGCCCGGGGCGCACTGCTCAGATCGAGCAGGCCGGCCCGGACGAGCCCCCGGCGAAACTCGCCGTGCAACTGCCCGAGCACACAGCACGACCCGTCGGCCAGGGCCAGCGTGTCCGGTTCCAGGCGACGGTACCAGCCGGGATCGACGGCGTCCAGGTAGGCGGCTCCCCGGGCAGCCCGCTCCCGCGCCGCCGCCGGCGTCACCCGCCGCACCAGCCGCCGCTCCCGCCAGTTTCGAAGACGATCGATCATATGCCTGTTCCCTCGACCAGCCCGACCGGCCATCCGCCGGACCAAGACCTCCCTGCCTACAACGAGCCACCGCGCCCGAAGTTGCCCTTTTCCGCCGGCTGCTCCCGGATCCCGTTCGTCCTGCTGGTCGTCTTCCTGGCCGGGTGCGGGCGTGCCCCCGCCCCCGAGCCCGACCTGGCCCGTGCGTCGTGGGAGGAGATCGAGCGCCTGGCCCGCGGGCAAACGGTCGACCTGCTCATGTGGACGGGCGACCCGTACATCAACGCCTACATGCGCACCTACGTGATCCCCACGCTCCGGGAGCGCCATGGCATCACGCTCAACATCGTCCCGGGGCAGGGCAACCAGATCGTCTCGATGCTCATGACGGAGCGCGAGGCGGGCAAAACCGAGAGTGCGTTCGACATGATGTGGATCAACGGCGAGACGTTCTACCAGCTCCGCCAGATCGACGCGCTCTACGGCCCCTTCACCGAGCGGCTCCCGAACGCCCGCTACATCGACTTCGACGATCCATTCATCGGCATCGACTTCCAGCAACCGGTCGACGGCTACGAGATGCCGTGGGGCAACGTGCAGTGGATCCTCATCTACGACAGCGCCCGCGTGAGCGACCCGCCCCGCACGCCGGAGGCGCTGGCCGCCTGGGTGAAGGCCCACCCCGGCCGCTTCACCTTCGATACCTCCTTCACCGGCATGACCTTCCTGAAAACCCTCCTCATCCACTTCGCCGGCGGCCCCGGCCGCCTCTCCGGCCCCTTCGACCCCGAAACGTACGCCCGCCACGCACCCCGCCTCTGGCGCTTTCTCAACGAGATCAAACCTTATCTCTGGAAACGCGGTGAAACGTTCCCCGCCAGCGTCACCCAGCTCCACCAGCTCTTCGCCGCCGGGGAGATCGACTTCACGATGAGTAACAACGACGGCGAAGTGGATAACAAAGTGCTCCAGGGGCTTTTCCCGGAGACGGCACGTGCCTACGTGCTCGACGGCGGCACCATCCGGAACACGCACTACCTGGGCATCGTGAAGACGGCTCCGCACAAGGCCGGCGCCCTCGTGGTGTGCAACTTCCTGATCTCGCCCGAGGCCCAGCTCAAAAAGCTCGACCCGCAGGTCTGGGGCGACGGCACGGTCCTCGACCTCGACCGGCTGCCTCCCGCCTGGCAGGAGCGCTTCCGCAACGTCTCCGGACGCCGCTTCGCCCCCGACCGGGCCGCGATCCGGGACCGGGCCCTCCAGGAACCGGATGCCACCTACATGATCCGCCTCTATGACGACTTCCGCCGCGAGGTCATCGGGCGCTGAACGCCTCGCAGGCCGGAAACGGTTTTCGAAACGCAACCCGCTCCAAACAACCCTTGTTTCGCACGGGCCACAACGACCGTCCGGGCGCGCTGGGACTGGCGCTCTTCATCCTGATCGCGCTGCTGCCGATCGGGTTCAGCCTGGGGTATGCCTTCGCCTACAGCGTGGGGCTGACGGGGCTGCTGAGCGAGGGACCGACGGGCCGTCACTGGGCGCAACTGCTCCGGGAGGGCGAGATCTGGGCGTCGTTCGGGCTGAGCCTGTACGTGGCCGCCGCCACCGTCGTGCTGGGTGTCAGCGGAGCGCTCCTGCTGGTGCTGTACCTGCGTCGCCCGCTGCGCCGGGGGGTGCTGGCCTACCTGATCTACCTGCCGCTGGCCCTCCCCGCCACGGTGACGGCCTTCCTCACCTACCAAGTCCTTTCCAGCACCGGCTACCTGGCCCGCTGGCTCCTCGCCCTCGGCCTGCTCGAGGAGGCGTCGCAGCTGCCGGGGCTGGTCAACGATGCCGGCGGGGTGGGCATCATCGCGGCGCACGTGGGCATGGCCGTGCCGTTCTTCACCCTGCTTTTCCTCCACCTGTACGACAGCGAAAAGCTGGACGCCCTGACGGACCTGGCCCGGACCCTCGGCGCGGGCCGGCGTGCCTGCCTTTACCGGGTCACGGTGCCGATCCTGCTCGCACGCGCCCGCCCGAACATCGTCCTGCTCTTCATCTTCGTCCTCGGCTCCTACGAGATCCCGCTCCTGCTGGGCCGCCAGGCACCGCAGATGGTGTCCGTGCTGGCGATGCGCAAGTATGCCCTGTTCGACCTCACGGAAAAGCCCGAGGCGTTCATCATCGCGCTGCTCTATACGGCACTCGTGCTGTTGCTCCTCATCGCGGGTATGCGTGACGGCACCGTGTTCCGGCGCGGGAGGGAGACCCCATGAGCACCGCCACGCTGGAGCCCCGGACGAAGACGGCCCCGCTGCGCCGGCTGGCCGCGCTCGCGGTGGGGGCCGCGTGCCTCTTCCCCTTCGCCTACCTCCTGCTGCTCTCGCTGGCACGGCGCTGGCCCTTCCCCGCCCTGTGGCCCGACGGGTTCCAACCCGACCGCTGGCACGACGTCCTCTCCGGCACCGGCAACCTGGCCGCCGGCTTTGCCCTCTCCGGCCTGATCTCCCTGACCGTCGCCGCCCTCTCGACGGCCGCCGGCTACGTCACCGGCAAATACATCGCCTATCATCCCCGCCGGCAAACGCTGCTTTTTCTGGCCTACATCCCCTTCATCATGTCGCCGGTGATTCTGGGAACGTGCCTGATGTATCTTTACCTGAAAGCCGGCCTGGCCGGCAGCACGACGGGCGTCATCCTGGCCCAGTCGATGTTTGCCTACGGCTTCGGCATCGTCTTCTTCAGTGCCTTCTGGAACCCGGAAGTCAAAGCGCTCGAAGACCTGGTCTTCACCCTCGGCGGCAGCCGCCTCGATGCCTACCGGCGGGTGCTGCTGCCCGTCTCCAGGGGCCCGCTCCTGGTCTGCTTCTTCCAGACCTTCCTGATCTCCTGGTTCCAGTACGGCCTGACGTTGCTCATCGGGACGGGTAAGGTGCAGACGCTGCCCCTCCTGGTCTACGCTTACCTCAACGAGGCAAACGTGCACTATGCGGCCATGGCGGCCTGCCTGCTGATCCTCCCCCCCGCCCTCCTGCTGTGGATCAACAAACGCTTCGTCTTCAACGAGATGCGGGAGTTTTAACGCCGCGTCAACCGTCCCCGGCAAACCTTCCCACCTTGACCCGAAAGCCTGGCGCCCTTTTCACCCTCGAAAGCTGCCCACCGGGTCATGCGTCCAACCCGATCGCCACGGCCCAGAAATTTTCCCCGGCCCTTTGCAACCTGCAACCCGAAATCCCCTAATTTCCCCCTGTGACCAGCCATCCCACACCGGCCACCGCATGTTCCTCGAGGTACAGCATCTGGTGAAGACGTTCGGCCCGGAGCGGGTCCTGCGGGAGGTCAGCTTCGGCGTGGCGGCGCACGAGACGCTGAGCATCCTCGGACCGTCGGGCTGCGGCAAGACCACGCTGCTGAAGATCATTGCCGGGCTGGAGACGCCGGATGCCGGCACGATCCGGCTGGCCGGTGAAGACCTCGGCGGCGTACCGCCCCAGCGGCGCGGCATCGTCTACCTCTACCAGGAGCCCCTGCTCTTCCCCCACCTCGACGTCTTCGAGAACATCGCCTTCGGCCTGCGGCTGCGCCGGGTCGATGCGGCCATGCTCCGGCGGCGCACCGACGAGATGCTCGCCAGCCTCGAACTCTCCGCCCATGCCCGCAAAAAGCCGCACCAGCTTTCGGGCGGGCAACGGCAGCGTGTCGCCTTCGGACGGGCCATCATCGTCAACCCCCGGCTGCTCCTGCTCGATGAACCGTTCGCCAGCCTCGACGTCGACATCCGGGCCAGCATGCAGCGCCTCTTCCGCCACCTCGCGCGCCGCTACCGCATCACCTCGCTGTTCGTGACGCACGACCTGAAGGAAGCCCTGCTCGTGGGCGACCGCATGGCAAGCCTGCGGCGAGGATGCCTGAAGACCTACCCCTCGAAAGAAGCGTTCATCGACGACCCCGAGACCGGGGTGCAGCGCGAGATCGATTTCTGGGAGACGCTCCGCAACCCGATCCCACAGCCGGGAGACGACGATGCCCGGAGCGCATAGCGCGTGGTGCGTAGTTTCGAGGTCCCAGCCTGACGTATCCCCTGTGTTCGTATGTCCGCCGATCTTTCCGTTGCCGTCATCCTCGGGAGTGCCTTCGGGGCCGGGCGTCTCGGCGACCTGTCCCTCCGGCCGGTCGATGTCGGGACGCCGTGGGGCCGGCAGACGCTCCACCGCGTGGACCACGTCGAACGACCGGCCTATGTGCTCTTCCGCCACGGAACGCCGCATCGCCTGCTGCCGAACCAGATCAACTACCGCGCCCAGGCCGCCGCGCTGCGGGCCGTAGACTGCGGCGCCCTCGTCGTGACCAGCTCCGTCGGCGTGCTCGACCCCACCCTGCCCCTGTTCCGCCTGCTCCTCGTCGGCGACCTGCTCATGCCGGAGAACCGCCTGCCGGACGGCAGCACCTGCACCATGTTCCCCACCCCCTCGCCGGAGCACGGCCATCTGGTGCTCAGCGAAGGGCTCTTCTCCTCCGCCCTCGGCAGCCAGCTCCGCCGCCTGGCCGAAGACACGGGCGAGGCGATCCACCCGGACGCGGTCGTCTTCGCCTATGCCGGCGGGCCGCGCACGAAGACGCCCGCCGAGAACCGCCTGTGGGCCCGCCTCGGAGCCCAGGTCAACTCGATGACGCTTGGACCGGAGGTGGTGCTCGCCAACGAGCTGGGCATCCCCTGTGCCGGCCTCGTGGCCGGGCACAAATACTCGGTGCCGGACGTGCCAAACCTCGAAGACGCCGGCTCGGTCGAGGCCTCGCTCGCGGCGGCCCGGCAGGCGATGGAACGGGTCGTCACCACCTTCCTCCGGCATGGAAAGCCCGTTCCCTTCGGCAACCACCTCTACCGCTTCGGCGCTCCCTGACCCGCCGCACCCTGCCGTGGTGCGTATGGAGCACCGCTGCCCGGACTATTTCCAGGTGGCGCGGAGCACCCGGAGCCAGTTCTCGTACGCCAGTTTGCGGAGGGCCGCCGCGTCGTACCCGGCCGCCCGGAGTGCCTCGAGGAGGCGGGGCAGCCCGGCGGCATCGCCCAGAGCGCGGGGGATGACCGTGCCGTCGAAATCCGAGCCGAAGGCCACGTGGTCGATGCCGATGCGGTCCCGGATGTAGTCGATATGACGCACGAGGACCTCGAGCGGCGTTTCCTCCACCCGGCGCCCGTCCGCCCGCAGGTCGTACACGGAAAAGTTGAGCCCGACGACCCCGCCGGAGGCGCCGATGGCGTCGAGTTGCCGGTCGGTGAGGTTGCGGCTGGAGGGACTCAGCGCGTGCACGGCGGCATGGGTGACGACGAGCGGCGCCTCCGAGAGAGCGGCCACGTCCCAGAAGCCGCGCTCGTTGAGGTGGGCCAGGTCGATGAGAATGCCCAGCCGGTTGCAGGCCCGCACGAGCGCCCGGCCGGCTTCCGTCAACCCCGGCCCGATGTCCGGCGCGTGCGGGAAGCGAAAGGGCACCCCGTAGCCGAAGGCGTTGGGGCGGCTCCACACGATCCCGAGCGACCGCAGCCCGGCCCGGTAGAACACCTCCAGGGCATGGAGGTCCGGGTCGATGGCCTCCGCCCCTTCGAAGTGCAGGATCATGGCGAACACGCCCCGTGCCAGGCAGCCGGCGAGTTCGTCGGCCGAGCGCACCACCCGCACCTGTCCCTCCGAAGCGGCCTCGATCCGAAAGAGCCGGGCCGTCAGGGCCATCGCCGTCCGCAGGGCATAGCCGGGGTCGATGGCCGGGGCATAGGGCACGGCGTACCCGTCCTGCGTCGCCGCGGCCTGGCGCGAGCCGGTCGCACCGGGCTCCGGGGGCGGCACGAAGACGGCAAAAAAACCACCGCCGAGGCCACCGGCCCGTGCCCGGGGCAGATCCAGATGCCCCTCCCGGCCCGGCTGAAAGAAGGCCCGTTCGGGCAGGCCGTTCACATGCAGGCGCAACAGGGTGTCGTTGTGACCGTCGAGAACGGGCAGATCAGCGCGGGGTGCCATCGGAGCGTCGTGCAAACAGGGTTGTGGAGAAAAGGGGAGCCCTCCCTACCGGGCGGGGAAGGTGACGGCCCGGGTCAACACCCGGCGCGCGCCGGTTGCCGCCTCGGTGACCCGCACGGTGAGAAGGTGCGGGCCGGGGTCGGGGCGACCGGGATCGAGGCGCAGGGCCAGCGCATCGTCCGGGCCGGGGGCGGTCTGGACGAAACGCAGGGCGACCGTCGCCCGTGCCGCCTTGCCGGGCACCTCGTCGAACGGCTTCCGGATCCCGCCCCGGTCGCGGCCGCTACCGGCCGGGTCGCGGGGCAGCAGTACCGCCTCGACCGTGTAGGACCGTGTGCCGCCGGGAGCCGGCGAGAGGCCATACACTTCGAAGTACAGGTAGAGCGGCTGCCCGGGTGCGAGGGTGTCCCACGGCACGGGGCGGATGTACAGGTCTCCCCGGCGGATCCATCCCGGACGTTCCTCGCCGTCGTCTTCGGGAGTGGCCGTTGCCACCGTGTCGGCCAGGAGCAGGTCGCCGGTGGCCAGGCCGGGCCCGGACAGGTCCGGCACCGTGAGGTCCACGCGCTCGACGCCGTACGCCACGCCGGGCCCGGCCGCGAGCTCAACCGCCAGCGTATAGTGCCCCGGCGGGACCGCCAGGCAGTACGCCGCCCGCCCTGGCTCCCGAAGGCGCATGGCTTCCCGTACGGGCTGCATGCGCGTCCGGCGCGCCGAGGCCCGGACGCCGGACGCGTCGAGCAGGAAAGCCCCGGTTTCGATGGGGGGCGGCAGGGCCTCCCCCGCCGGGTGGGCAAAGGCGGTGCACACCTCGGTTCGTCCCTCCTCCCCCTTGAAAACGGCGGCGACGTGCGGCAGGCGGACGCGGCGGCCGGGCCCCTCGTAGACGTATCGCTCCGGTGTCCTTCGGAGGACGGCCCGCGCTTCGAGTTCGGGATCGGCCCCCCCCGCGGTGGCCGGCGGCGTATAGAAGCGTAAATCCCCGTTTCGAAAAGGATCTTCGAGGTAGAACGTGACGACGTCCCCGCGCGTAGGTGCCGGGTAGATCCACACCTTGCCGGCTCCCGCTGCTTCCCCGAGGACGGCGCCGTAGGGGGAGGTGGCGAGCATGGGGTCCCGGGGCAACCCGTATCGCACCACGAGATCGCCGGGGACGGTTTGCCACCCGGGTCGCCCGCGGTCCGGATCGCCGAAGAGCAGGTCGGCCAGGACCCGCCGGGCATAGTGTGCGTTGCGGCGTTCGTTGGCCGGGGTGAGCAGCAGGGGATCGCGGGTGGTCCAGAACGCGGCAGTATCCCGCGGCGGTGCCCCGTCCGGCAGGAAGTACCCGAGATCGTCGAAGGCATCCCGCATGCCGGGTCGCATACGGGCCAGGGCCCCTTCAAAACGGGTGGCGGCCTCTCCGGCGCGGCCCTGTGCATGGGCCACCAGGCCGAGGTACAGCCAGGTCGCCGGATCGTCGGGGCGATGGCGGCGCATCACCTCGAGGAACGGTTCGGCCTCGTCGAGCCGCCCGGTATAGGCGAAGAACCGCATCGCCACGGCATAGGTCTCGGCGGCTGCCGGCGCGGCGTGCAGGAGCCGCTCGAGGTACTGCCGGGCGGCTGCGGCGGCCTCCTCTGCCCGGCGGGCGAAGTAGCGGGTGTGATGGCGGCGGGTGCGGTAGACGTTCCACTGGAGTTCGTCCAGTGCGAGGCGGGCCCTCTCCGCCAGGGCCAGCGGATGGCCGGGGTCGAGCGCCAGGAGCCTTTCGGCAAGGAGCCGGTGCGTGGCCAGGCGTTCATGGCGTGGGGCATGCCCCGGATCGGCGCGGTAACGTGCCAGCTCGGCGGCGAGCAGCCGCACCTCTTCCGGCTGCCCCGGCTGCGCCCCGGCCGCACCGGCCAGCAGCAGCCCGGCCAGCAACACCAGGCGCCACCGGTTCGGCGGCCTGTCAGCGGTTGGTTCCATCGGGAAAGACCCGCCGCCGGCCGGCCCGGCTTCAGACCGCCTCGCCGACGGCTTCGAGACGAACGCCCAGCAGGCCCATGGCCTCATAGGTGGCGCCGGCAAAGGCCGGGTTCGTCGCGGCCACCTCCGCCATGATCTGCTTCGGCCCGCGGTACTTCATCTCGACGCCCAGGCGGGCGGCCACCTCGGGCAGGCTCACCCACCCGGGCTGGCAGTCGACCTGGTTACCCTCGTTGTACCACCGGTCGAACGGCGTGCCGTGGCGGTCCGGACGGCCCAGCTTCAGTTCCTTCATCAGCCACCGGTGCACGCTGCGGATGGCCTTGGCGGGGCGCACACGCTGCGCATGCCCGTCGCAGTTGACGTACGTGCCCACCGTCTCGACGACCATCGCCGCCGGCAGCGCCACATCGGCCACGGGCAGGGTCTGGTTCGTGGTGTGATAATGGTGCAGGATGACCGGGATGCCAGCCAGCTCGGCGGCGGAGAACAGCCCGGCGGCCACGGGGTCGTCCTCGAGCACATAGACGGCCCGGATCTCGCCGGCCTCCATCTTCGCACGGACGGCCGCCTCATCGACGGGCCGGATGCCCAGGCGCTCGCAGCCCTGGGCGTTCGGCGTGCGGTCGTCCGTCCGCAGCCAGCCGTCGCCGTGGCCGGGTTCGATGTGGGGGATGTAGACCGGCGCATCCGCGCCACGGGCTTCGGCCAGCTTCGAGAGCAGGTAGTTGTCCTCCACGGTGGCATAGGCCGAGCCGAGGAACAGGATGCCCCGGCCGTCGATGCCGCGCAGCAGCTCGGCGGCGCGGTCGTAGGCGGCTTCCCAGGAGGCCGGCGCCCCGTCGACGGCCGGCCCCTCGGGGCGGTTCTCATTGAACTTGCGGTAGTCGAGCCGGTCCTCGTCGGGCAGCCAGTATTCGTTGACGGCCATGTTCTCCCGCGCGGTGACGCGGAGGACCAGGTTGTCCCGCACCCAGTAGTAGCAGTTCGACCCCTTGGCGTTCGTCGTCGTGATCGAGGGGGCGCTGCTCATCTCCCAGATCCGTGCCTTGAACCGGAAGTCGATGGAGGTGAGGGCGCCGACCGGGCACAGGTCGATCACGTTCATCGAGTACGGCTCGTCGAAGACCACCCCGGGCGGGGTCATGGGGTAGTTGCGCACGCCGCGCTCGATGATGGTGAGCTGGTGGCTCTTCGAGATCTCGTCCGTGAAGCGGGTGCACCGTGTGCAGTTGATGCACCGTTCGGCGTCGAGCATGACGCGGGGGCCCAGCGGCACGTGCTTCGGCTTGTGCACCTTGCGGAACTCGAAGCGCGAGCCTTCGGGGCCGTACTTGTAGGCCTGAATCTGGAGCGGGCAGTGCCCGGCCTGGTCGCAGATGGGACAGTCCAGCGGGTGGTTGATGAGCAGGAACTCGAGCGTGTCCTCCTGTGCCCGGGCCACCTTCTCGCTGGTGCGGTGCGTGCGGATGACCATGCCGTCGGTGATGTCCTGCGAGCAGCTCGTCATCAGCTTGGGCATGAACTGGATCACCGGATGGCCGTCCTTGTCCAGCTTCGGCTGCCCGGTCTCCCGGTCGATCACCGGCGTGCCGACCTCGACCAGGCACTGCCGGCAGTTGGCCGGGATGGACATGGCCGGGTGGTAGCAGAAGTGCGGCAGTTCGATGCCGTGATCCAGACAGAACTGGAGCACCTTCGGGCGCCCTTCGAACTCGAAAACCTGGTCGTCTATCGTGACTTTCGGCATGGCATGTCTACTTGGTCGTGAGGGAGCGAGACGTCGTCTCAGGCGTCGCTCGCCGCCGCTTCCTTTTCCACCAGCACCCCGCGGGCGATCATCTGCAGCTCCGTGTGCGGCGCTGCGCCGGCGTCGTGCTCCTCGCCTTCTTGCGGGGCGTGACCGGCATCCTCCTCGTAATGGTCGTGCATCGCCTTCGTGACCTCGTGCGCGGCCAGTTCGCCGTAGACGACGACCCGCTTCCCGCTCAGGTCGGTCGGGACGGTGAAGACGTACGCCCCGGCTTCGTCCCGCGGCACGTGGATGCGGATGTTCTCGCCCTCGGCCTGGAGCGTCAGCCAGCAGCCGGCGGCCCGGCAGACCTCGGCCACGCGGCCCTCCACCTTGACCGCCCGACCGGCATAGTGGGCCCGCTCGGCCAGCACGGCCTCGACGGGCACGGCATCCTCGGGCTGAAAAGCCTCACCATAGACCGCATAACCCGCCAGGGGGTCTACCCCGGCCGGCTTCTCGGCGCCGCAGGCGGCAAGGCACACGAGCAGTAAGATCGGCAGGATCGTACGCATGGCTTCCTCCGGTTTAACATCAGGCCGGCACGCCGCCGGCGGGCACCAGGCTCGGGCGGCACTTGGCTTCGAACTCTTCACGGAAGCGGTTGACGGTGTAGCGCACGGGCCAGGCGGCGGCGTCGGCCAGGGCGCAGATGGTGCGCCCCTCCATCTGCGTGCACAGGTCCAGCAGCAGGTCCAGGTCGCGCAGGTTGCCCTCGCCCTCGTCGATGCGGGTGACGATGTTCTCCAGCCAGCCCGTCCCCTCGCGGCAGGGGGTGCACTGCCCGCAGCTCTCGTGGGCGTAGAAGTGCGTCACGCGGCGGAGCCAGGACACCATGTCCGTGTCCTCGTCCAGGACGAGCAGGCCGGCCGTGCCCATCATCGAGCCGGCCTCGCGGAGCGACTCGGCGTCCATCGTTACGCCGTCGATCATGTCGGCCCGCAGCGGTGGCGTGGAGCTGCCGCCGGGGATGACGGCCTTGAGCTTCTTGCCGCCGCGGATGCCGCCGGCCACCTCCTGGATCAGGTCGGTGATGAGCATCCCCGTCGGGTACTCGTAGACGCCCGGCCGGTTGACGTGGCCCGAGATGCCGTAGAGCACCGGCCCCGGGTGCTTCTCCGCGCCGATCTTCGCGTACCACGCACCGCCCCGGTTGAGGATGAGCGGCACGCACGCCAGCGTCTCGACGTTGTTGATGGTGGTCGGGTAGCCCCAGATGCCGCGCTGCGCCGGGAAGGGCGGCTTGATGCGCGGGTAGGCCCGCTTGCCCTCCAGGCTCTCCATCAGGCTCGACTCCTCGCCGCAGATGTACGCCCCGGCGCCCTTGTGGATGACGATGTCGCAGGAGAAGTCGGACCCCATGATGTTCTTGCCGACGTAGCCCTTCGCGTAGGCTTTCTCCAGCTCCCGTTCCATGTGGCTGATCCAGTCGGCGTACTCGCCGCGGACGTAGAGGTAGGCGGCCCTGGCCGAGATGGCATAGCAGGCCAGGAGCATCCCCTCGAAGACGAGGTGGGGGTTGTACTCCATGAGCTGCCGGTCCTTGAAGGTGCCGGGCTCGCTCTCGTCGCCGTTGCAGCAGAGGAAGCGCGGGACGTTGGGATCGACCGGTGGCATGAAGCTCCACTTGAGGCCGGTGGGGAAACCCGCGCCTCCACGCCCGCGCAGGCCGCTTTCCTTGACCTCTTCGATGATCGTCTGCGGCGTCCACTTGTCCGTCGTGAGCGCCTCGCGCAGCGCCTTGTAGCCGTCGTGCTGTTCGTAGACCTCCAGGCGGTGGAGGTCTTTGATCGGCGGCAGGAGCACGCGCCGGTAGTTGCGCCAGTCGCCCGCTTTCGTTTTGCTGGAGTTTGCTTCCATGAGGCTGTATACGGCTAACAATCGTTCACGATCAGGGCAGCAGGTCGGCCACGGGCAAGGCGGCCTCGGGTCGGAACGCGGGCGCCACGGCCTCGCCGGGCCCCAGCGTGCTCTTGGTGCGGTACGTATCGCCCGAAGGCTCGCGGTAGACTTCGAGCGTCCCCTCGCTCAGGTTGACGATCCAGTACTCGGGGATGCCGGCGCGGGCATACACCGCCAGCTTGCGCCCCCGGTCGAGCTCGAGCGACGTGTCGGCCACTTCCACCACGAGCAGGGCGCGCTCGGGGTGGGCCTCCACGTAGTCGCGCGGCCCACCCGGCACCACGGCGACGTCCGGCTCGGGCTCGCTGAACGCGTCGAGCGCCAGCGGCAACTGCGAGCGCACGTCGTATCCTTCCGTAAAAACGGAACGCAGGGCATTCTCAACCAGGCGAATCGCCGTAGCGTGACGGCTTCCCTGTGGACTCATCTCGATGATGTCTCCATCGATCAACTGGACGCGGTCCTCCGGCCGGAACACCCCCGCTTCGATCATGCGGTCGTAGGCCGCCCGGGTCCACCGGTGGGGGCGGACGGACGGACCATCGCCGCCCGCCGCTCGCTTCGCCCTCGATGGTATGTTTCCGCCGGCAACGCCCATGGATGTTCTCTGCACAGGTGGGTTCACACGCGATGCCCCCCTTCGCCCGGCTCCTCGCCCGGGCCCGCCAGCACCGCCGGTGCGACAGGCCCCTCGGCCGGGGCGGCCTGCCCGGCCCGTGCGATGGCCTCGCGCGCACGGCGTTCGGCGGTATGGTGGAGCGCACGCACCATGCGGGCTTATTCGAGCGTCTTCGAGACGGGCGGGGTCACGTACGTGGCCGTCTGCGGCGCGTCGGTGCGGCGGTTGCCGCCCATCTCGTCCTCGTCCTGCGGGAGCGTCACCGACGTGAAGGCCGGCATCTTCCCCGCCCGCAGGTCCTCGAGGAGCCGGTCGATCTTCTCCTCGGTCAGGTTGAAGACGTACGGCCCGTTCGTCACCTGGAGCACCGGCGCCGAACCGCAGGCGCCCAGGCACTCGACCTCCTGGATCGTGAAGAGCCCGTCCTCGGTCGTCTCCCCCTTCTTGATGCCCAGCTTTTCTTCCAGGTAGTGCAGCACGTCGTAGCCGCCACAGACCTGGCAGGAGAAGCACGTGCACACGTCGAGCACGTACTTGCCCATCTTTTTCTTGTAGTACTGCGTGTAGAAGGTCGCCACGCCGTAGACCTGCGCATAGGGCAGGCCGAGCGTATCCGCCACGAGACGGATGACCTCCGGCGGCAGGAAGCCGAACTTCTCCTGGGCCAGCCACAGCGTGCGCATCACCGCGCCGTCGGCCGTGGGATAGCGCGCCACGTAGGCTTCGATCTGGCGCTTCTCCTCGTCGGTGAAGACCAGCTCCTCCGTCGAGAACACCGGCTCTGGATCGCGTTCCGGCAGGGGCACCACCGGGTGTTTGATGAAATCAGCCATGTCTCCGTGTCGACGTGTGGGTGGAAGGAAACCCGGCCGTCTGCGCGCCGAGCTTCCCCACGTGCACACCGTTATGCATTATTTGTCCGCTTCGCCCATGACGGGGTCGATCGTGCCGATGAGGATGACCATGTCGCCCATCATGGCGCCTTCCATCATGTACTCGAGGCCCTGCAGGTTGGTGAAGCTCGGCGCATTGATCCGCACGCGCCAGGGGTTGCCGGTGCCGTCGGATTCCAGGTAGAAGCCCAGCTCGCCCTTGGGCGCCTCGATGGCGTGGTAGCACCAGACCCCCTTCGGCGGGCAGACGCCCGTGTCCGTATAGAGGAAGTCGTGGATCATCCCCTCCATCGAGTAATAGACCTCGTTCTTCGACGGGTAGGCCTTCTTGGCATCGTCGTTGCGGATGGGGCCGTAGACACGGGGGATGCGGTCGAGGCACTGCCGGATGATGCGGGCGCTCTCTTTCATCTCGTCCATGCGCACGAAGTACCGGGCCAGCGAGTCGCCCTCGGTGCGGATGGGGATGTTGAAATCCACCTCCTCGTACTTGAGGTAGGGCTCGAAGCGCCGGATGTCGTAGGCGACGCCGGAGCCGCGCAGGTTCGGGCCGGTCATGCCCAGTTCGACGACCTCCTCGGCCGTGAGCACGCCGATGCCCTCGTTCCGGTCGATCCAGATCCGGTTGCGGTTGAGCAGTTTCTCCCAGCCGGCGATCGAGTTTTCGAACTTGTCCAGGAAGGCCGCGATCATGGCCAGGTGCTCGTCCGTGACGTCGGAGGCCAGTCCCCCGATGCGGCTGTGCGAGACGGTCAGGCGGGCGCCGGTGACGTGGTCGAAGATGTTGTAGATGTCTTCGCGGTGCTCGAAGCACCAGAGGAAGACCGAGACGGCGCCGGCATCCATCAGGCCCACCCCCAGCCAGAGCAGATGGGCCGAGATGCGGGCCAGCTCGCACATCATCATGCGGATCCACTGGGCCCGCTCCGGCACCTCGATGCCCGCCAGCTTCTCGACGGCCAGGCACCAGGCGACGTTGTTCGAGTAGGGCGAGAGGTAGTCCATGCGGTCCGTGTAGGGCATGAACTCCTGGTACGTCTTGGCCTCGGCCAGCTTCTCGATGCCGCGGTGCAGGTAGCCGATGTCGAGGACGCACTTCTCGATGGTCTCGCCGTCGAGCTTGACGGCGCAGCGGAGCACGCCGTGCGTGGCGGGGTGCTGCGGCCCGATGTTGAGCACCATCTCGTTTTCGAGCGGGTCCGGGGCCAGGTCTTCCGGCGTGCGGTGCCGCTCTTCCAGCCAGGCGTGTTTGCTTTCGAGGCGGCGATAGAGGGCCTCGTTGTGGCGCGGCCAGAAGCGGAACTGTTCCTTGAAATCGAACGGGGAAACGATGCTGCTCATGATCCTGCAGGTCGGCGGCGAAAATCGACCGGTGCCCCCTCACTCTTCGGTGAACTCGGAAGGAGGCTCCTCGTAGCTCTTCGGCGGCTTCGCACCGTGGGCCGCCGGGAACGGATCGCGCGTGAGCTCGCCCTCGGGCGTCTGGGGCGGCAGCGGCAGCGAGCCCGGGATGCCCAGCAGCGGGAATTCCTTGCGGAGCGGGTGGTACTCGAAGTCCTCCGGCATGTACATCCGCCGCAGGTCCGGGTGCCCCTCGAAGCGGATGCCGAACATGTCGTAGCACTCGCGCTCGTTCCAGTTGGCGGCCCGCCAGACGCCCGTGAGCGAGGGCACGGTCATGTCGTCCTCATCGACGCGCACCTTCAGGCGGATCCGCTTGCCGGCGTCGATGTTGACCAGGTTGTAGAAGACCTCGTAGCGGTCCTCGTCGGTGAAGCGGTCGATGCCGCCGCAGTCGACGAAATAGGTGAAGCCCTGCTCCTCGCGGAGAAAGCGGGCGATCTCGACGAGCCGCGCCTTGTCCACGCGCACGGTGTGCTCGTTGGCGTAGAGCGTCACCTCCTCGACGGCGTCGCCGAAGCGTTCCCGGAGTGCCTCGACCACCTCCGGCACGTAGGTCGTTTTCTTCGCGTGGGGGTTGCTCAGGTCGGCTCCCGGCCTGGGCGGGTCCACCGGCGTGAAGTGAAACTTCAGGGTTTCGTGTTGCGGGGGACGGCTCGTCGAGTCGGGCATGGCGGGTCCGTGCTTCACGTTTCACGTTCCACGTTTCACGTTGCCGGGGCGGGCACCGGAGACGCGGAACCGGCAACCGAAAACTATTCCGGATGATAGAGGAGGCCGGGCGAGACCTCCTCCTCGCCCACCGGGGCCATGAGGCGGGGGCGGGCCGGCGGCGGAGCGGGACGCTTGTCGCCGTGGATCAGGTCGTCCGCCACGGAATACTCGTTGCGGATCTTCTCCTGGATGTCCATCAGCGCGTGGATGACGGCTTCGGGGCGCGGCGGGCAGCCGGAGATGTAGACGTCGACCGGGAGGAAGTTGTCGCAGCCCTGGACCACGCCGTAGCAGCGGTGCATGCCGCCGGTAGACGCACAGGCTCCCATGGCGATGCACCACTTCGGGTCGGCCATCTGGTCCCAGACGCGGCGGATGGCATGTGCCATCTTGTAGCTGACCCAGCCGGCCACGATCATCAGGTCGGCCTGGCGCGGCGAGAAACGCATGGCCTCGCTGCCGAAGCGGGCCACGTCGTACTTCGGCGCGGCGAACGCCATCATCTCGATGGCACAGCAGGCCAGGCCCATCGGCATCGGCATGAGCGAGTTCGACCGCGCCCAGTTGAGCACCGCATCGACGCGCGTCGTGAGAAAGCCCTCTTTTACCAGGACGGATTCGAGTCCCATGGTCCTATCGGCGAAGGTTCGTGTCGGTGGGGTGGGCCGGACGCTTGTATGTACCAGGGACGGGCGGGTTTCGGTGACTTTCAGTTAAAACTGAAAACCGGAACGCCCTCGCCTGCGCCCCGGCCTCAGTCGAACTCGAGCCCTCCTTTCTTGATGTCGTAGAGCAGCCCGATGGCCAGGATGAGGATGAAGAGCACCACCACGCCGAGCACACCGGCCCCGGCCCCCGCGTCGAGGAAGTCGTGGTAGCTGACGGCCCAGGGATAGAGGAAGACGACCTCGACGTCGAAGACGATGAAGATCATCGCCACGAGGTAGAACTTGACCGTGTAGCGTTCCCGGGCCGTGCCGACGGGGTCCATCCCGCTTTCGTAGGCGCGCTGCTTGATGTAGTTGGGCCGGCGCGGGCCCAGGAGTTCGGCCGCCTTGAGCAGCGTGAAGGCCAGCCCCCCGGCCAGCACCATCGTCAACAGCAGCGGTATGAAGTCGGTCAGCATAAGCCCCTGGCGACGTCCACGGCACGTCCCGGCGTGAAAAGGCACCACCTGCTGCGCGAAAAGACGGCAGCAGGGCGAGAAGAACCGGGGTTGAAGCTACCGAATCGCTTTCTGGGAGTCAACGCGAAAAGGCTTGAAGAATGGACAAATACAACGGCCCCCCGGGATGCCGCCGGTTCCGGGGGGCCGTTGCGCCGCTGCGTTACCAGCGTCAGAACGTATAGGTCAGGCGGGCAATGCCCATACGGCCGAGCTTCGGGGCCCCGATGAACTCGCGGTGCTCGTTGTCGAGGACATTGTTGATGCCCACGTCGAAGCGCAGGCCCTGCAACTCGCCCCGGAAGGCATAGCCCAGGTTCAGATCCAGGAGGAAGTAGCTATCCACCATGCCCTGATAGGGGCCGGAGCGTACGGGAAAGCCGTCGCTGTACCGCGCGGCCAGGCCGGCCGAAAAGCCGGAGGCCCCGTCGTAGTTCGCACCGGCCTTGAACTTGAACTTCGGCGCGTTCAGGGCCACCGAGAGGTCGGTGTTCGCCTCGTCGAGCTCCTCGTTGTCGAAGAAGTCGTCGCTGACGAAGGAGACGTTGCCGAAGAAGCCGAGTTCACGGGTGGCCATCACCTGCACGGCCGCATCGAAGCCCCAGTAGGTAATCTTACCGAAGTTGCGGTAGGAGAGCATCAGTTCCGGCGTGTTGCCGGGTCCGGGGTTGTTCTCCCGCGCCTGCACGATGGCGACGGGGGTATTCGCCCCGGGCAGCTGGCTGCCGGCCAGCCCGACGATGAGGGCGGCCGCCGCCTGGGGGGAGATGCCCATCTGTGCCAGCGCCCCGGCCAGCTGGACATTGTTCTGGATGCCGCCGGCCAGGGCCACCGTCAGATCACCCGCCAGCGTGGGAACGAAGACGAAAGGCGTCTCCATCGCCAGGGGACCGACGAAGTCTTCCTTCTGCGCCCAGTAGCCATCGACGGCAAAAAGGACACGCTCGCCGAGGATCCCTTTGTAACCGACCTCGACGGTCTGGGTGATGGTCTGATCGAGCGGTTTGATGTCGGTGAGATCGCTGACGGGGTCGAAGCCGAGCGTGCTCAGGTTGAGCTTGCCCAGGCGACCGCGCGTGAAGCCCTGCACCTGCGTGAGCTGGGGATTGAGCAGGGCCACGAGGGCCGCCGCCGTCTGGGCATCGATCGGGATCCCCTGAGCCTGCAGCATGGCCGCGAGCTGGGCCGGCGGAATGGCGGCAAGCCCCTGGTAGAGGGCGGCGTAGGTGGCCTCGAGGGACAGGCCGACGGGCTGGGGCAGGCCCAGGGCCGCCGGGTTCAGGCTGGAAGCCACCAGATCGCTGCCGAGCGGGCTGCCGTCCGGCGTGGGCAACCCGGCGAAGGCGGGGTTGCGCTCCCAGGTGAAGCCGCTGGCCGCCCCCCGCCCCCGGATGATGATGTTCGTTCCCGGGAGCTGCCCGGCGACGATGTCCAGGAAAAGCGAGTTCGTGCCGGGTGAAGAAAAAGCCCGGTTGTAGGTGGCCCGCACGGTATGCGAGGGGGTGGGTTTGAAAACCAGCCCCGCCCGGGGCGAGACCTGGAAGGTCTCGACGACGTTGTTGTAGTCGCCGCGGGCCGCCAGCACCAGGTCGAGCTTCGGTGAGATCGCCGTCGTCGACTGGGCGTAGACGCCGTACTCGTCGATGTTGTCGTTTTCGTCGTTGCGGCCGAGGATGGTGCCGTCGGTGTCCGGGCGCGTCAGCTCCAGGTCGACGCCGACGATGAGCTGCTCGCGCCCGTCGGCGAACTCGAAGTCGTACTGGGCCTGTGCATTAAAGAGGAGGCCTTTGTCGACGACGCGCGTGCCGATGTTGTCGGGTGCCGAGGCATCGTAGACGAACGAGTCGCCGGCGTCATTCTTGTTGACGTAGACCTGAACGAAGAAGCGGTCTACCTGAAGCCGGAGCTGGCCATAGCTGTACCCGAAGCCGTCGGCCTGCACCGTGCCGATGCCCGAGAGGACCGTCGCCTTGAGCGACGAGAAGCCGCCGTTGGCCGTGATCGAGACCCGGTCGTTGGGGCGAAACTCCAGCGTGCCGTTGAGGTTCAGCTTCTCGTAGTCGTTGTTGCGGACGCCGTCGGTCTCGATCTGTACCCGGTCGATGGGGTCGTTCGGGTCGAGTTCCCAGTCCTCGGCCTGGCTGTAGGCCCCGGTGACCTTGTAGCCGAGCCGGCCGGCGGCGAGCACCCCGGCGTGCCGCCCCTGGATGCCGAAGAAGGAGCGCTCCCCGCCGCTGACGGAGATCGTCGTGCCCGGATGGGTGAACGGATCCTTGGTGATGAAGTGCACCACCCCGGCATCGACGCCGGGACCGTAGAGGGCCGAACCGGGCCCGCGCACCACCTCGACGCGGTCCAGGTCGATGTTCAGGTTGGGCATGATGCTGTAGACGTTCACGCCCAGGGACGGCACGGCCGCCTGGCGATAGTCCGTCAGCACATACGTTGCACCGGAGAAGGCGTTGTTGAAGCCCCGCAGCACCATCTCCCGGCGGTCGACGCCGGTCTGGGCCATGTCCACCCCCGTGGTGTTGCGCAGGGCCTCGACGGCGTTGGTGCCGACGCTCTGCTCCACCTCGCGAGCGGTCAGCACCGAGATCGATGCCGGTGCATCGAGCACCTTCTCCGCCCGGCGCGAAGCCGTCACGATGACGGTGTTCAACTCGAAGCCGGCCTGCGTCAGGCCGACGTCGACCGTGGCGTTCTCGCCCGCCGCAAGCGTCACCGGCACCTCGGCCTCCTGATAGCCCACGAAGCGGACCCGCAACGTATAGCTTCCGGAAGCCACCCCGGCGATCCGGTAGCGGCCGTCGACGTCCGTGGCCGTCCCCGTGACCATCCCGCCGCCCTGCAGCAGCAGCACGTTGGCGCCGGCCAGCGGCCCCCCGTCAACGGCGTCGGTCACCCGGCCGGAAATCGAGGCGGTCTGCGCCCGGGTCGCCGGTGTCCCCAGCATCCCAAGCACCGCGAGAAGCACACAGATGCGTAGCGTCTGGCACATATTTCTCTCCGAATGATGAGATGAGCAAAAGGGGTTTTCCCCCTCACCTGCGCGCCAAAAATAGGACGGCCCCGCCTAAAAGTCATGTGCCGGCCCGGATTTTCGTAACCGCTTCCGGGTCGCCCGGCCTCAGGGTATCCGCAGCGGAGACGGAGAGAAGCCTGCCGGGTTGAAGGTCCCGGCACCATGGCGGGCCAAAGCAGGGACCGGCCCGTCACCGTTGCACGTTCAAGCCCCCCTCAAAGGCCGACCCGTTCAAAAATGTGGTCGACGTGGCGGAGGTGGTAGGCCGGATCGAACGCCTCGTCGATCTCCTCCCGGCTCAGATGCGCCCGGATCTCGGGATCGTTCGCGACGATCTCCTTGAACGACCGTTCCTCCTCCCAGGCCCGCATGGCCCGGGGCTGGACGAGGTCGTAGGCCGCCTCGCGGCTGAGTCCTTTGTCGATGAGCTTGAGCAGGAGACGCTGGCTGTTGTAGAGGCCGAACGTCCGCTCCATGTTGCGCCGCATGTGCTCCGGATAGACCACCAGTTCCTCGACGATGCCGGCGAAGCGGTGCAGTGCGTAGTGCAGGAGGGTGGTGGCGTCGGGCAGGACGACCCGCTCGACGGACGAGTGGGAGATGTCCCGTTCGTGCCAGAGCGCCACGTTCTCATAGGCCGAAACCATGTAGCCGCGCAGCAGCCGGGCACAGCCGGTGATGTTCTCCGACCCGACGGGGTTGCGCTTGTGGGGCATCGCCGAGGACCCCTTCTGCCCCTTGCCGAAGGCCTCTTCCACCTCGCGGACCTCGCTCTTCTGCAGGCCGCGCACCTCGACGGCCATCTTTTCGAGCGAGGCCCCGATGAGCGCCAGCACAGCCAGGTAGTGCGCGTGCAGGTCGCGCTGGAGCACCTGCGTCGAGATGGGAGCGGGCTTGAGGCCCAGCCGCTCGCACGTGAGCCGCTCGACCTCGGGCGGCAGGTGGGCAAACGTCCCGACGGCCCCCGAAATCTTGCCCACGCGCAGGCCCTCGGCGGCGGCCTCGAACCGCGCCCGGTTGCGGTTCATCTCGTCGTAGTAGAGGGCCATCTTCAGCCCGAAGGTGGTCGGCTCGGCATGGACGCCATGCGTGCGCCCCATCATGAGCGTGTACCGGTGTGCCCGCGCCTTCTCGGCCAGCGCCGCCCGCAACCGGTCGATGGCTTCCAGGATCAGGGCGTTGGCCCGCTTGAGCCGGTACGAGAGGGCCGTATCGACCACGTCGGACGAAGTCAGGCCGTAGTGCACCCACTTCTTCTCCGGCCCGAGCGTCTCGCTGACGGCCCGGGTGAAGGCCACCACGTCGTGCCGGGTCGTCTTTTCGAGCTCATGGATGCGCCGCACATCGAAACGCGCGTTCGCGTACAGCTTCTCGACGTCCTCTTTCGGGATCACGCCCAGCTCGGCCCAGGCGGCACAGGCGGCCAGCTCCACCTCCAGCCAGGACTGGTACTGCTGCTCCTCACTCCAGAGCTCCCCCATCTCGGGGCGGGTATACCGGTCGATCATGTTTCGGGATTGCGGGTTGAAGATTGTGGATTGCAGAGAGGCCGGGGTTCACCGCGACGGCGTCGACGGGGAACCCGGACCATGCCCCCCGGCCCCATCGAGCCCCTCAGAGGGACTGCCGCTTGTCGCGGAGGTACTTGTAGAGCAGGGCACGGGCGCGGAAGATGTGGGCCTTGACGGTGCCCAGCGGCAGATCCAGCTCGCGGGCGATCTCTTCGTAGGATTTCTCCTGCTGGTGCCGCATCACGATGACGCGGTGGTACTTCGGCGGCAGGGCGTCGATGGCTTCCTGGATCAACTCCCGCCGCTGGTCCTCGACGATGTGACGGTCCGGGCGATACGTGGTGTCCGGCACCTCGTATTCCAGCTCGCCGTCGCGGGTCTGGATGGGCCGGTCGATGGAGAAGGTGGGCAGCTTCCGCTTGCGCAGGTAGTCGATCGTGTGGTTCGTGGCGATCTTGTAGAGCCAGGTGGAGAAAGCATACTCGGACGAATAGGAGTCCAGGGCCGAGAACGCCTTGATGAAGCACTCCTGCACGAGGTCGTCCACCTCCCCCCGGTCCCGAACCATGCGCTGGATGTGCCGGTAGAGCGCGTTCTGATACTTCGCCATCAGCTCATTGTAGGCGGCCTCGCGCCCGGCGAGGGCCTGCTCGACGAGCCTTCGGTCCTGCTCACTGGAGGCCGAGGGCGTGCTGGCGGTGTTTCCCATGCGTGCGGTGTCACTACGTAGCAAGGTGCCCTGCTCCGGGCATCAGGTGAAGATAGAGAAAAAGCTCCCTTCCGATCCAACCGAAAATTTCCGGTGCAACGAAATCGGTGCCTCCGGGATCCGTTGCGTTCCCTCCGGGCCGGCCGCTTAAGCCGTGCCGGCAAGCGCCGATTCCTGCGGCAACCGTCCTTCCCTGCCTGCCTGAACGTTTGTCCCGCAATGGGTGTCCGGGAAAACCCCTTTCTGCTGAGCGATCCGCTGCACGACCGGGTCGTACGGATCCTGCTGGCCGAAGGTGTCGTCACGCGCGAGCAGGTCGAGCATGCCTGGCTGCGCTGGCTCCGCAGGCTGCGCGACGGCGAGGAGTACCCGCTCTGGCGGGAGTTGCTCAACACCCCCGACGTGGATCAGGAGAGCATCTTCGAGGTCGTGGCGCTGACCTATGCCTTCCGGCGCATCGCCATCAGTGTGATGGGCACGGCCGTCCTGATCGACAAACTCCACGCTCACATCGAAGACGAGCAGTGGAACCGGCTCATCGAGCACCTGGTGCTCCCGGTGGTGGAACAGGGCGAACGGCCGGATACGCTCCAGCGCATCTACGTGGCCACCTACGACCCCACCAGCCGGACAGTGCGCGAGCTCGTGGCCGGCCTGAAATTGCCCCGGGTGGAGCTGCGCTACGCGCCGGCCGCCGAGCTGATCGCCCTGATCACCGAGCTCTTCCCGCACAAGAAGTTCCTGCTCGGCACCGCCGTCCTCTGACGAAAAGCAAGCGCCGTCCTCTGGCGAAAAACAAGGCCCGCCCGAACGCACCGTCCGGGCGGGCCTCCGTATGACGTGCACCCCGTCGCCCCGGCGACGCCTACTTCACGAAGAGGATCTCGCGGTAGGTCGGCAACGGCCAGCGCTCGTGATCGACGATGCGTTCGAGGTCGTCGCCGGCCTGGCGCACGGCCGCCATCGCCGGGATGACGTGGTCGCGCATGTGCTCGGCCTTCTCGTGGACCGTATCGCCGCCGAGGGCCCGGTTCTGGCGGTTGAGCTCGTCGAGGGCCCGGCGGAGGGCGTCGATGCCCCGGCTGACCTCCTCGGCCGTCTCGCGCACCCCGTCGCAGGTGAGCCCCACCTGGGCGCCGCCGGCCAGGATTTCGGTCAGCTCGCGGAGGTACCCGACGGCGGCCGGCAGGATCATCGTCCGGGCGATGGCCTCGGTCGTCTCCGCCTCGATGTTCACCCGCTTGAAATACTGCTCGACCCAGATCTCATGCCGGCTCCGCAGCTCTTTTTCGTTCAGGATGCCGTATTTCTCGAAGAGCCGGACGTTTTTCTCGTCCGTGAGCCGGTCCAGGGCATCGACGGCGGTACGCAGGTTGAGCAGCCCGCGCCGTTCGGCCTCGCGGTGCCATTCCTCCGAGTAGTTGTCGCCGCCGAAGATGATCGGCTTGGCCTCGTGCAGCACTTCGCTGATGACCTCGGCCACGGCGCTTTCCAGATCCTTGCCGCCGGAGAGCCGTTCCTCCAGCATCGTCGCCATGACGTCGAGCGACTCGGCCACGATGGCGTTGAGCACGACGTTCGGGAAGGAGATGCTCTGCGAGCTGCCGACGGCGCGGAACTCGAACTTGTTGCCGGTGAAGGCGAAGGGGGAAGTCCGGTTGCGGTCGCCGGCGTGGCGGGGCAGGTGCGGGAGCACGGGCACGCCGAGGCCCAGGAGTCCCCCCTGCTTGCTCGAACGGGCCGGCCCCTTTTCGAGCTGGGCGAAGATGTCTTCGAGCTGCTCGCCGAGGAAGACGCTCATGATGGCGGGCGGGGCCTCATTGGCCCCGAGGCGATGGTCGTTGCCGGCCGAGGCGACCGAAGCCCGCAGCAGGTCCTGGTGCTTGTAGACGGCGCGGACGACGGCCGTGCAGAAGAAGAGGAACTGCATGTTGTCGTGCGGGTTGTCGCCCGGGTCCAGCAGGTTCATGCCGGTGTCGGTGGACATGGACCAGTTGTTGTGCTTGCCGGAGCCGTTGATGCCGGCAAAGGGCTTCTCGTGCAGCAGGCACACGAGGCCGTACTTGCGGGCCACCCGCTGCAACGTGAGCATGATGAGCTGCTGGTGATCGGCCGCGATGTTGGCGTTCTCGAACAGCGGGGCGATCTCGTACTGGCTCGGGGCCACCTCGTTGTGCCGGGTCTTGACGGGCACCCCGATGCGGTAGAGCTCTTTTTCGACGTCGAGCATGCAGGAGAGCACCCGGTCCGGGATGGAGCCGAAGTAGTGGTCCTCCAGTTCCTGGCCCTTGGGCGGCTTGGCCCCGAAGAGCGTCCGCCCGGTGCTGATCAGGTCGGGACGGCGGAAGAAGAACTCCTCATCGATCAGGAAATACTCCTGCTCGCTGCCGACGGTCGAGTAGACCTTGTGGACGTCTTTGACGTCGAAGAGGGCCAGGACGCGGCGGGCCTGCACGTCGAGCGCCTGCATCGAGCGCAGCAGCGGCGTCTTGTGGTCGAGCGCCTCGCCGGTCCAGGAGGCGAAGGCCGTGGGGATGGCCAGGTAGGCGCCGTTGTCGTTTTCGACGATGAAAGCGGGCGAGGTGGGATCCCAGGCCGTGTAGCCGCGGGCCTCGAAGGTGGCCCGGAGGCCGCCGCTGGGGAAGCTGGAGGCGTCCGGCTCGCCCTGGATCAGGTCCTTGCCCGAGAACTGGGCGATGGCACCGCCCCCCTTGTTCGGCGTGATGAAGCTGTCGTGCTTCTCGGCGGTCAGGCCGGTCAGCGGCTGGAACCAGTGGGTGAAGTGCGTCGCGCCACGCTCGACGGCCCACTCCTTCATGGCCAGCGCCACCGTGTCGGCGATGCCGGGATCGAGCGGCTCGCCCTTCTCGATGGTGGCCAGGATGCTGTTGAAGACCGACTTCGGCAGGCGGCTCTTCATCTCTTCAAGCCCGAAGGCGTTCTCCCCGAAGATCTTCTCGATGTCCATCGGGAGGTACGTACGCCCGTTGCCGTTGTAGCGGTACTTGGTGGCGGCGACGACGTTGTAGTCCTGGGTTTTCTTGCTCATGGTTCTGTGTGATGGGCTTACGGAAGGCGGGTAGGGCGGGCGACGGAACCGGTCCGGCGTCGCGAGCCGCCGCTGGGGGTCCGGCGGAGGCCACGCCGGTCTATACGGTTTCGGCCTCGGGGTAAAAGAGCTCGGTGGGCTGGACGGCCAGCGCCCTCGTTTCCTTGAACGTGCTCAGCACGATGCTGGTGGAGGTGCCGTGCACGCCGGGCCACGACTGGATCGTCGAGAGCAGGCGCTCGAGCGTGGTGGTGTTCGGTGTGCGCACCTTGAGGATGTGCGACCCCTCCCCGGTGATCGAATGCACCTCCTGCACTTCGTCGAGCTCTCTGGCGCGCTCCACGAAGCCGGGGAAGTAGGACGACCCGTCGACGATCACCCGGATGAAGGCGGTGATGTCCACGTGCAGCCGCTTGGGGTCGACGACGGCGTGGTAGCCCGTGATGACGCCGCGCTCCTCCAGCTTGCGCATGCGCTCGCTCACCGACGGCACCGACAGCCCCACCTCCTCGGCGATCCGGTTGCGTTTCATCCGGCCGTGTGCCTGAAGCAGGGTCAGGATCTTCACATCGATCTCGTCAATACGGTCCATGGGCTCCGGTTGTCTGCTGGTGACTTAAATATTTTAGGTCAATTTAAAATCAAGCTCCCTCTATTGTCAACATTTGCCCGACTCAATCTAACTATTTTAACAGAGCCTCCGCATTTCCGTATCCATCCGCGCCGCACCCGGTCGCCTTGCCCGCGTTGACATCGCGCCCGCGCCTGTTCTATCTTGCCGGCGTGGAACGACGCCGTTCTGCGCTGCGTAACGCCCCCGTCGCGCCCTTAGCTCAGCGGTTAGAGCTGCGGACTCATAATCCGTAGGTCGCAGGTTCGAATCCTGCAGGGCGCACCTCGCACCCCTGCCGCCTCCGCACGCAGGGGTTTTTCTTTTCCGGAAACCGGCCACCTCTCCCGGTCTGCCACCGGGATTGGAATCGTTTCCACGCCGCGGAGAGCCACCCGGCGTTTGACAGGGTGATCATGGTTTCTTTATAATCCCAGTCACCCGATCGGCATGCCTTCCCTCTCCCGCCCTTTCTCTCGATCCCCCTGTTCAACCGTTTCACGGAGGTCTTATGCGCTCAGCTACCACCCTGACCCTGCTCTTTCTCTGCCTAGTTTCTTCTGGTTGTATCATCGATGTTGAAGTAAACGACCCTCACGAAAGTCCCACTTTCAAAAGTTATACTAACAAACATCAATTATATCCAAAAGCAGGCATATTAGGCTCTGGAGAATATTTTTTAAGCATTTTCGCCACTCCCTTAGACTACTATTCAAGCAAATCCAGAACCGTTGACAGAACTAGTTTGATTATATGTGGTGGTGGTAGCACTTGCGAATTCCCGTTGAATATCACGGTTCAAGGAAATAGTTCAGAGGGAGGGTTATACCTTGTAGATCTTGAGATTAATGACAGGCTTGTATTTTCAGGTTCATATCCATCTAGAACATCTGGATCTTTTTACGAGGGAACTTACAAAGGAAAGTTAGGCGATACATTCAAACTAACCGCTTCATGGGTTTTGCCATTGACGCCCACAGGTTCGATACCCAGAAGTACTTCTCTAAGTAGTATAACCGCTAACTTAGCTTACTAAGATACAGTGTTGCCTAGCTTGGCTCCTGAAACTCTCATTGAGTCGCGCCTTCATCGGCACAATATGATCATCCTGCATACTGACCTTGTCTTTAATCCTCGCACCCAACCAACCTGCCAGAGAACAACCCATGCGCTCAGCTACCACCCTGACCCTGCTCTTCCTGCTGATTGGTCTCACTCAGACCCAGGCTCAATCTCTCGAATATATCTTTTCACCTGAACGGACCGGCGAATTAACCGATCCCTTCGCCGTAGGGGCACAGAACGGTGCCCGTGGCCTTTCCGGACCCTGGGACCTCGACCGAGACGGAAAAATTGAGATTCTAGTTGCACAACATAATAGTGCCGGTGGCCGCATTCATGTTATAGAAAACAACGGTTTCGACACCTGGGAGCTGGTCTATTCCACAGCGATGATCGATTCATCCGCATCCAGTAGCAATGCACGCTATGCAACTGCCGCAGACCTTGATGGGGATGGAAACCTTGAGATCGTGTATGTGGCCGGTACGGACTACAGCGACGCCAACCCCAACTTACTGAACGGGGTCTACGTTTGGGAGCACGACGGCGTCGTCGGGTCCGACAATTACGGCACGCTCCCGGCTACAATCGGAGCGTTCTTTGAACTCGATGGTCTCGACGACGGCTTCGTTCGAGCGCAAAATCTTGAAGCCACAGACATCGACGGAGACGGCATCCAGGAACTACTTGTTCCTGCGGATGGCGACAGCAACCACGACATTTTCTATGTGCTCTCCGTCAACGGATCTTTTGAAACGAACGGTGTGGGAACCGGCTTCGAAACCTGGGTCATTGAAGCACGCCTAGGACCCCGCGAAAACGGAAATGCCTTTGGTGGTGGAAGCCCCTACGACTTGATCGCCGCCGATCTGAACGGAGACGGCCAGATGGATCTCTCGTTCCACTCCTGGAATTTCATGAATTTCTTCAACGCCACCGTACCGGGAGCGGATACCATCGTTCTCCCCGATCTTTCGGCCGACAAGCGTTTCCTACAGGCTTCTGCTCCGGATGACCACGTTGCCTTATTCGGAGGAATCGCTTACGATATCGACGCCGATGGTAATAGTGAGCTCTTCTATCCCAACTGGTTTACCAAAAACATCACGGTGATAGACTACAACTCCGGAGATGACGTTTTACAGATCGATGCCAGTAAGGTGGCTTTCGATGTTATTCCCATCAACGGTGCAGGCGGCATTGCCGTAGGCGACATCGACGGCGATCAGAACATGGAACTGATTGTTGGAGGTAACGGCTATCAGGCTGATGACTGGAATGAAGGACGACCCTCACAATTCATCTCAATAGCCGAATACCTGGGAGGTGATCATGCGAATTAAGGGTAGAACGCGAGGATCCACATCGCCGCGGCTAGCCGCCCGAAGACGTGCACCAAGAGGCCCTCGAACGAACGCACCTTCGAGGCCACCTCGATGCCCGTCTTCTGCTCGATCCAATTGAACAGCGACTCGATCGGCTGCCGGCGCTGACTGACCCGCCGCGAGTACACCTTCTCGGTCAGCAGCACATCGGTCTGCCCCTTGCGCTTCTTCACCGGCGTGCACAGGTGCAGGTTCTGCTCGGCTGCCAGGCGCTCGCCTAGCTCACGGTCGGCGTAGATCTTATCGGCAAAGAGACGCCCCTCGTGCAGGCGCGGTAGGATCTGTCGGGCCACGGTCAGGTCATTGGCCGGGCCGGGAGCCAGTCCGATGTAGAGCGGCAGCGGCATCGTGCCGGGACGCCGCCGTGCGACGACATGTACCTTGACGCCGTAGAAATACAGGTTCTTCGAGGCGCAGAAGCCTTTGCCGGCGATGTGCGGAGCGACCCTGGCCCAGGCCGAGCGCTTCTGCTGGGCCATCACGACCGGAAAAGAGTCGATGATGTAATCGGTTGGTTCACCAGAGCGCTCTGCAGGTCGCTCACCAGAGGACTGGCGCGGACATGCCTCCAGGGCTGCTTCGACCAGCAGGGGGAAGGCATCGGCCAGCCGGTTGAGGCGCTGCACGAAGGCGACGTAGGAGGGCAGTTTGGGGAAGAAGGCCATCAGGTGGTCGCGGGTGTAGGCGTAGATGTCGGTCAGCGTGCGGCGCTGCTGCATGAGGCCGAAGAGGTAGACGGTGAGGACTTCTTCATCGGAGAAGGCCGGCGAGTGGTTGTTGCTCAGGCGCTGGGCAACGACGCAGAGGCGGCGCTGATACTGCTCACAGACGTGGAGGAACAGATGAATGAGCGTATATTGCCAGTCCATGGGGTCCTCGGGCGTTTGGTTGGAGGTGAGGGGTCATCTCCTTCTAAACGCTCAGGACACCATGGTGTCAACTCTTAATTCGCATTGATCCTAAAGACGGGGCAAACTATTTCGTGCAGACGCTCGATACCAGCACCCCTGCGGATACGGCTGGATTCAACATCGTCTATCGCGATTCCCTCGGAATAAAGAGCAGATTCTTCGAAACAGCCCAGTCAAAATCCGGCAGCACCACGAGTTCTACGGGTGATCCCCATTTTGTATCGGGCATTGCCTACCTAGGTGATGGAGATAACGACGGTGCTGCTGAGATTGCCATTTCATTCCAGGGGGTCGATGACAGCCTCTACGTGTATGACGAGATCTGGAATGCGGACTCGTTGCGGTATGAGCGCACCGTCCGTGAAAGAATGCCTGCCCCGGTACGCTCATTCCTCCGGATCTACTCCGTAGGTGACCTCGCCGTCAAGATCCAGGACGAGCGCATCGTGCTGCCTTCGGACTACCGGCTGGAGCAAAACTACCCCAACCCCTTCAACGGGACGACGGTGATCCGCTTCACGCTCCCCCTGGACAAGCGCGTCAGCGTAAAGGTCTACGACATGACGGGGCGCCTGGTGAAGACGATCGTCAACGACCAGCTCCTGCCCAAAGGCGCGCACGAGGTCAACTGGGACGGCACCAGCGACACCGGCATCCCGGTGGCCAGCGGTTCCTACCTCTACACGCTCGAATACGGCAACTTCCGCCAGAGCAAGACGATGGTGCTGTTGAAATGATGTGACCGACGGAAAACGAAGGGAGGGGTTCGGCACCCGGGCCCCTCCCTTTTTTTGACCGGCCACCGCGTGCGCCCGCGCCCGTCGCGGTCGCCCTCCCTCCGGGCAGCCTCCGGGCGACGGTACCGGTGTGGCGGCGCGGCCTCCGCCGCCGGTCCGGTCTTTTTGCCTGGTATCAAGCCCTCGCTTCGAGATATTTTTTCGGGGGGCGATGGCGCGGCCGGTTCGCCCCTCCCGCACGGTCTTCGGTCTGCCCCCTTCATCCAGTTCGCGATGTCCATGCCCCACAAACGTTCTCGTCGCCCGTTCGCGTTCCGCCCGGTAGCGTTCTGCCTGCTCTGGCTGCTCGCCCCGGCCGTCGCCTTTGGCCAGGGCAAGATCGCCGGGCGTGTCACGGACGCCGCCACGGGCGAGCCGCTCGTCGGCGTCAACGTGCTGATCGACGGCACCACGCAGGGCACCGTCACGGATGCCGACGGAAACTATATCCTCCTCAACGTGCGGCCGGGCGAATACACGCTCGTCTTCTCGTACATCGGCTTCCAGACGCACCGCGTCGAAGGCCTGCGCGTGGTGACGGGCCAGACGACGTCGTACGACGTGCAGTTGCGCGAGGAGGTGATCCAGGGGCAGGAGGTCGTCGTGACGGCCGAACGCCCTCTCATCCAGAAAGACCTGACGGCCTCGAAAAAGACCGTCGTCGCCGAAGAGATCGAGGCCCTGCCGGTGGAGGGCTTCTTCGGCGTGCTCGTCACGCAGGCCGGCGTCAACCAGGGGCCCGGCGGCGAGATCCACATCCGCGGCGGCCGCTCGAACGAGGTCGCCTACCTGGTCGATGGCCTCTCCGTGGGCAACCCGTTCGACACGAACGGGCTGGCGACCACGGTCGCCGCCGACGCCATCCAGGAGATGACCGTCATCTCGGGCGCCTTCAACGCCGAGTACGGCAAGGCCATGTCCGGCATCGTCAACCTGGTCACGAAGGAGGGCGGAGACCGCTACACCGGCTCGGTCAGCTTCTACGGCGGCGACAACGTGACCGCGCACGGCGACCTCTTCTACACCCCGCCCGGCTACCGGCTCAACGTCTACACGTTCGAGGGCACCCTCAGCGGGCCCGTACCCTTCTACCGCCCCCTCCGCTTCTTCGTCTCCTACCGCCGCGACGTCGACGACGGCCACATCTACGGCTTCCGCGAACACCTGCCCTCGGACTCGGCCAACTTCAACGCAGGGCCCGGGCTGCTCGAAACGATCCGCCAGCATATCCCCGACTACGACGGCCCGGCCTGGTACTACGAGATCCGGGGCACGCCCTGGTACGAGCTGGACGACCCCGCCGCCGCCCGGGGCGAGCGCGTGGCGATGAACCCCTCCTCCAGCGCCAACTTCATCGGCAAGCTGAGCCTGCGCCCCTTCGCCGGCGCCAAGATCGAATATGCGTTCCTCCACGACCGCAGCCGGCGCAAGCCCTTCGACTTCGCCTACCGCTTCAACCCGGACGGCGTCGTCACCAACCGGGACTGGAGCTACAACCACAGCCTGCACTGGACGCACACGCTCAACGACCGCACCTTCTACACGCTCCGCCTCTCCTACGCCACCAACACGTTCCGCCAGTACCTCTACGAAGACCCGCTCGACCCCCGGTACGTCTCCACCGGTAAGATCCAGGGCTTCCCGGGCAACAACTTCGTCTTCGGGGGCAACCAGAAAAGCCACGTCTACGAGGACGCCCGTTCGTTCCGGGCCAAGCTCGACTTCACCCGCCAGTTCGGCACCATCCACGAAGCCAAGACGGGCATCGAGTTTCAGCGCCATAGCCTGGACCGCGAAAACTTCGTCATCCTCTTCGACGGCGACCGCTACCCCGAGCCGACCATCCCCCCGCTCGACTCGCCCTCGCACGACAAGTACGAGGGGCAGCAGGTGACCGAGCTGAGCGCCTACGTGCAGGACAAGCTGGAGTTCGACGACTTCATCATCAACGCGGGCCTCCGCTACGAGTACTTCAACCCGCACGGCTACTACATCCCCAACCTGCTCGATCCGAAAGGCAACGCGCAACCCCCGCAGCGGGCCGAGGTCAAGCACCTCTTCCTGCCCCGGCTGGGCGTCTCCTTCCCCATCACCGACACGGGCATCATCCACTTCTCCTACGGCCACTTCGCCCAGATGCCGGCGCTGCGGCAGATGTACGTCAACCCCGAGTTCGAATTCCCCGTGGGCACCACCCCCACCTTCGGCAACCCGAACATGCGGCCCGAGCGAACGGTGCAGTACGAACTCGGCCTGCAACAGCAGCTCACCGACGACGTCGCCTTCGACGTGACGGGCTTCTTCAAGGACATCCGCGACTACCTGGCCCTGCAAACGATCCGCTACAGCACCATCGCCGGGGAGGACGTCTACAACATCTACCTCAACCGCGACTACGCCAACATCAAAGGGATCACGTTCGCCCTGACGAAGCGGCGCGGGCGCGGCGGCCTCGTCGCGGCCACGCTCGACTACACCTTCCAGATCGCCGAAGGCAACCGCAACGACGCCAACGCCTTCTTCTTCAACTTCCTCTCCGGCCGCGAGACGGAACTGGAACTGATCCCGCTCGACTTCGACCAGCGCCACATCGTCTCGGGCACCGTAACGCTCACCCGCCCGCGTAACTGGGGCCTCTCGCTCATCGGGCAGTTCGCCACCGGCTACCCCTACACCCCCCTCCTGATCGACCAGAAGCTCGACCAGCTGCCCAACAGCGACCGCAAGCCGTCGCAGATCAAGCTGGACCTGCACGCCTACAAGGATTTCGCCCTGGGCGAGCGCTTCTCGTTCCGCATCTTCGCCAAGGTGTTCAACGTGCTCGACCGGATGAACGAACGCTTCGTCTTCGACGACACGGGCCGCGCCACGTACTCGCTCAACGGCGAGCGGGGCGTGCACGCCTCCTGGGAACCCGCCTACGGCCTGCCGGGCATCCACACGCTCGACGAGTACAACACCCGCCCCCACTACTTCTCCGCCCCCCGCGAAGTGCGCCTCGGGGCTACGTTGTCGTTCTGATCGTTCAGCGTTGTCACGTTTAACGTCAAAAGTTCAAACATTATGGCCACGGTAAAGCGGTTTGAAGAACTCGTTGCCTGGCAGACAGCACGTCATCTCGTCAATGAGATTTATGCACTGACCGGTGACGGAGCTTTTGCACGTGATTTCGGTCTACGTGATCAGATTCAACGGGCCGCCGTGTCGGTGATGAGCAACATCGCCGAGGGGTTCGAGAGCCGCACCCAGCGCCTGTTCATCGAACACCTGGGGCGGGCACGGGCCTCTTGTGGCGAGGTTCGTTCCCAACTCTACGTAGCGCTCGACCTGGGCTATATCGACCCGCCCCAGTTCGATGCGCTGTATGAATGCACCGACAAAACATCGCGCCTGATATACCGCTTAATGACGTATCTGACTTCCCTCGATGACACACCGCGCGTACGGGAGGATATCCTCCTATACGACCCCTCAGGACGTCTTTCCCAGGAGACAGCCTGATTGCCTTCCCTCACTTTTTGACAACGTGCAACGTTCAACGTGCAACGTATGAAACCCTTTCTTTTAACATTCACCCTCGCCCTCACCCTGGCCGTGCCGGCCCTGGCCCAGGACGCCGGGCGGCAGACCGGATGGACGTACGACGAGGTGCGCCGGTGGATCGACCGGCAGGCCGGCAAAGGCGGCCCCGCCACGCCCCTCCAGCTCGACTGCGTGGACTTCACCAACCGCCGCGACGCCGTCATGAACGGCAACCGCATCACCACGCAGATCCTCAACTTCGGCTCCATCTCCGCCCCCGGCAACACCATCACGGACATCGTCTGGAACGGCCTGGGCTACGGGTACGAGTTTGGCCCCTTCGTGGCCGCCGAGGTCGTCGACGAGGGGCACCGCGACCCCAAGAGCGTGCAGCTCCGCGACGAGAACGGCAACCTGGTCCTGGACGAGAACGGCGACCCCATCTGGGTGATGCACATCGTCTCGGACGGCATCGTCTCCAACGGCGGCGAGGTCTCGCCGGACGGCTCCACGTTCTGGGGCTGGCAGCCCATCCCGTGCGCCCAGCCCGTGGGCAACTTCGCCGGCATCGAGGTGGTCAACCCGAACTCCCCGCTGATCCCCACCAGCGACGCCCCGGACAAAGACCTCGACGGCAAGCCGGACTCCTGGCCCGACTCCTGGTTCAACCCCAACCTGAAGGAGTACGTCTGGCCCGGCGCGCTCCAGCAGGGCGCCTCCAACGCCGACAAGGAGGCCCTCTACTTCATGAACGACTACAGCAACTGCGAATTCGCCTACGACCCCTTCCCCTCCAACCCCGACCTCAACTGCGGCCTCGGCCTGGAGGTGGAGGTCCGCATCTACCAGTGGGCCAACCCGCTCGCCGAAGACGCCATCTTCCTCATCTACAAGATCACCAACAAGAGCGAACGCGACCTCGAAAAAGTCATCTTCGGCATGTGGGGCGATCCCCACGTGGGCGGCCCCGGCGACTGGGCCGATGACCTGGCCTTCTTCGATAAAAACCTGGACATGGTCTTCGCCTGGGACGCCGACGGCCGCTCCGACATCCCCGGCCGCACGCCCGGCTACTTCGGCTACAAGTTCCTCGAGAGCCCGGGCGTGGGCAACGAGATCATCAACGGCCAGTTCTTCCCCGGCGACGGCATCGACAACGACGGCGACGGGATGGTCGACGAGTCGTGGACGGACGGCATCGACAACGACAACGACTGGGACCCCGAACGCGACGACGTGGGCGTCGACGGCATCCCCGGCACCGGCGACGAGGGCGAGGGCGACGGCCGCCCCACCGCCGGCGACCCGTTCGACATCACCCGGCCCGGCGAACCCAACTTCGAGTTCACCGACATCGACGAGAGCGACATGATCGGGCTGACCTCGTTCGCCTCGCCCCGTTTCGCCGGCAGCCGCATCTCGAACGACGAGCAGGTGTGGGAGTGGGTCACCCCCGGCCGCTTCGACAGCGTACCCGCCGAGCCGGGCGACTACGTCTTCCTCTACGGATCGGGCAGCTTCAAGCTCCGCGCCGGCGAGACGAAACGCTTCTCCATCGCCCTGATCGTCGGCGAGAACCTGGAAGACCTGCGCCTGAACGCGCAGACCGTCCAGCAGATCTTCAACGTCGGCTACCGCTTCGCCAAGCCGCCCGAGAAGCCCATCGTCCGCGCCGTGGCCGGCGACGGCAAGGTGACGCTCTACTGGGATGACCGCGCCGAGGCGAGTGTCGACCCCCTCTCCCGCGAGCAGGACTTCGAGGGCTACGTCATCTACCGCTCGACCGACCACGAGTTCAGCGACCAGCAGACCATCACCGACATCAACGGATCCCGCTTCCTGTTCCGCCCGCTGACGAACAGCCTGGGCGTGGAAGCCAAGTTCGACCTCGAAAACGGGATCAAAGGCCCCTCGCCGATCCCCTTCCCGCAACGCGGCGTCTCGTACGACCTCGGCGACGACACCGGCCTGTTCCACACCTATGTGGACTCGAACAACGTCGTCAACGGGCAGACGTATTACTACGCCGTCGTCGCCTACGACCGGGGCTTCGCCGGCGAGAGCGGGGACGTCCTGGTCGGCATCCCGCCGAGTGAGACGAGCAAGACGATCACCTACAACCCCGTCACGGACGACTACATCTTCGACGTCAACACCGTCGCCGTGACGCCGGCGCCGCGCGTGGCCGGCTACGTCCCGCCCTCGATCGAGGCGGCCGGCGGCATCGAACATACCCGGGGCCACGCCACCGGCCAGATCACGATCAACATCGTCGATGAGATGGCCGTGCCGGACGGCGGGCACTATACGATCCGCTTCGAAGAAGTGGACGGCCAGATGGTCTACTCGGTCGTGGACGAGGTACCGCGCACGGCCACCGTCCGGGCCATCGTGGGCAAGACGTCCTCGCTCGGCGTGCGGAACGTGATCCCGGAGACGTTCCGGCTCACGAACGCCGCCGGCACCGAACTCCAGCCGGGCGCCGACTACGAGCTCAACGCCACGGCCGGCTCGGTCCTGATCCTGGGCGGCGCCGAGGACGGCGAGGAGCTGCTGGCCACGTTCCGCTACTACCCCCTCTACCGGAGCGACCGGCTCCAGTCCGAGGAGTCCAACATCGTGTTCGACGGCCTCCACCTGTTCGTGCAGGACGACGCGCTGGCGCTCGACCTGGAGCAGACCGGCTGGGTGCAGGGCGGCGACGGCATCCCCTACACGGTGCGTGTGGCCACCTCCGGCCCGGGCCGCAGGGGCCAGCCCTTCGACTACGAGATCACGTTCTCGGACAGCCCCGTCACCACCGGCTTCAGCAACAACCTGCCGCTGCCCTTCGAGATCGTCAACCTGACGCGGGCCAACCAGCCGATCCAGGCCTTCGTGCCGGACCTCAACCGCAACGGTGCCTGGGACGTCAACGAGCAGATCATCTTCCTCGAAGACATCGACGGCACGCTGACGGCCACCTGGGAAGTCAAGTTCGACAACACCGGTGCGAAACCCGGCAGCGGCGACGTCTTCTTCGTCCGCACCTTCAAGCCGTTCCGTTCCGACGACGTCTATACGTTCCGCACCGTCGCCGCCACGACGGACGCCGCCCGCGTCAAGAACGAATTGCGCAACGTCTACGTGGTGCCCAACCCCTACGTGGTCACCAACGAGATCGAGCCGCGCAACCCGGTCTCGCGCTCCGAGCGCGGCGACCGCCGGCTCTACTTCGCCAACGTGCCGCAGCGGTGCACGATCCGCATCTACACCCTCGCCGGCGAACTCGTCGACGTGATCGAGCACGACAGCACCCTCGACGACGGCAAGGCCTTCTGGGACCTGCGCTCGAAGGACAACATGAACATCGCCTACGGCCTCTACCTCTTCCACGTGGAATCCGAGGAAGGATCGTACATCGGCAAGTTTGCGGTCATCAAATAGCGTTAAAACGTTAGCACGTCGACACGTTAGAACGTCAAGACCATGGGACCTTCTGGCGCCAACCTGCCAACGTTATAACGTTCAAACGTTTTAAGAAATGAAAGGACGGATCTCCCTGTTGTTCATGCTGCTCCTGGCCGTGCCGGTGCGGGCGCAGACCCTCGGTGAGGCCGAGGAGCCGGAGACGATCACGAAGGTCGGCACGACGGCGGCGCAGTTCCTCAAGCTGGGCGTCGGTGCGCGGGCGGTGGCGCTGGGCGGCACGTTCGTGGCCGAGGCCAGCGACCTCTCGGCGCTCTACTGGAACCCGGCCGGGCTGGCCCGCCTCAACGGCAGCGCCGTCCAACTGGCGCACACGCAGTACCTGGCCGACATCGACTACAGCTTCGCCGCCTTCGGCCTCAACCTGGGCAATGCGGGCACACTGGCCGCCTCCCTCCTCTTCCTCGACTCGGGCGAGATGGAGGTCCGCACCACCCGCGACCCCGAGGGCACCGGCGAGCGGTTCAAGGTGCAGGACTTCGCCCTGCAACTCTCCTACGCACGCGCCCTGACCGACCGCTTCGCCATCGGCGGCACGGCCAAATACATCAACGAGCGCATCTGGCACAGCACGGCCTCGGCCTTCGCCTTCGACATCGGCGTGCTCTTCACCACGCCGTTCGAGCCGCTCCGTCTGGGGGCCAGCATCGCCAACTTCGGGCCGAAGATGCAGATGAACGGCCGGGACATCCTCTTCAGCACCGACCCCGACCCCGACCGGCAGGGCAACGTGGAGGTGGTCAACTCGGCCTACCTCACCGACAGCCACCCGCTGCCGCTGCTCTTCCGCGTCGGCCTGGCCTGGTACGCCCTCGCCACGGCCAGCCACCGCGTCGTCGTCCTCACCGACGCCGCCCACCCGAACGACAACAGCGAGTACATGAACGTCGGGATGGAGTACAGCTTCCGCAACCTGCTGGCGCTCCGGGGCGGGTTCCGTAACCTGTTCGAGCGCGACGGCGAGCAGGGCCTCACCTTCGGCGCCGGCCTCAACGTCCGCCTCGACCGTACCCTGCGCGTGCGCTTCGACTATGCCTACGCCGACTTCGGCCGCCTCGAACAGACCCACTGGTTCACCTTCGACCTGGCCTTCTGACATCCCTCCGGCTCCGGGCGTTACACGTTAAACGCTGCGCGTTGAAACCCGAGACGCATCCCCCTTATCCCCTCATCCAGCCATCCATGTCGAAACGGCTTCTGCCTTCCTTCCTTCTCCTGCTGGCCTTCGCGACCGTCGCGGCGTCTCCGGCGACGGGACAGATCCTGCACGACCTGACCGAGCGCACGGTCCCGCTGTCCCCTGCCGATCCCGTGGTGGCCGGCAAGCGGGCCACGCTGACGACCGCGTCGCCGGCCGTGGAGGAGCCCTTCAACGGCGTCGTGGTGCAGGGCTATGCGAGCGATCCGGACGTGCAGGGCTGGATCCGCTTCGAGGAGCGCGGCGGCTGGGGTGCCTGGCGGCCGATGCGCCTCATCCGGTCGGCCACGGACGGGACGTTCGCCGGCGGCTACCGGGATGAGGTCTACCGCAGCGGCCTCCGGTTCGAGTTGCGCTTCGCGTATGCGGCGGGCACGGCCTTCCACCTCGTCGGCGCCGGCGTCTTCGACAACCGCAACGACGAGGACCGGCAGGCGCCGGGCGGGGTCGTCCCGCACCACGGCAAGAAGGCGGGCCACATCATTCCCCCGCCGCTCATCACCCGGGCCGAGTGGGGCGCCGCGCCGTTCCGGGGCACCCCCTCACCGCTGGCGCCGAACGGCTACGAATACATGACCTTCCACCACGCCGCCGGCTACTCGGCCACGACGAAAGAGGAAGGCATCCGGCAGGTGAAGGCCATCCAGGACCTGCACCAGAACGTCCGGGGCTGGAGCGACATCGGCTACCAGTTCCTCATCGACCGGGGCGGGCATCTGTATCAGGGACGCCCCTTCCTCGACGACGCCACCTCGCTGGAGGAGGTGCCGGCGCTGGCACTCGGCGCCCACGTGGGCGGCCACAACACCGGCAACATCGGCGTCTCGCTCCTGGGCTGCTACCACCCGCCGGAAGGGTCGTTCTGCCAGGAGGTCATCACGCCGGAAGCCCTCGAAACGTACGTCGTCCTGTTCGCTTTTCTGAGCGAGCGCTACGGCGTGGCGCCCGAACTCATCCGGGGCCACCGCGACTTCTCGAGCACGGCCTGCCCCGGGGACAACAACTATGTGCTCCTGCCCTCCCTGCGCGAAGACGTGGCCCACCTGCTCCTGACCGGCAACGAACCGCTCGGCCAGGCCGTCATGGCGGCGACGGTGGATGCGGACGGGGTGGTCCGTCTCTCCTGGGAATTCATCGAGGCTCCGGGCATCGCGGGTTATCGCATCGAGCGCACCAGCGGCGGCATCACCACGGTGGTGACGGAAGGAGAAGGCGCGGCGCCGGGCCTGTATGCCGACGCCGGGGTGACGAAGCCGGGCCCGGTCCGGTATGAACTCTACGCCCGGAGCGCCACCGGACGCGAGCAGTTGCTGGCAACGACCGAGGTCACGGTGGAGGCCCCGGCGGCACTGTACGTACTCGCCCAGGGTTTTCCCAACCCGTTCCACCGGCGCACGACGATCCGCTATTACCTCGAACGGGACGGCATCGTCCGGCTCCACGTCTACGACGCCACCGGGCGCGAGGTCCGCACCCTCGTCGAGGCCTACCAGCGCAGCGGGCAATGGTACACGGTCCCCTTCGACGCCGCCGGCCTGCCGGCCGGTACCTACTTCTACCGCCTGCGCGTCGAGGGTTTCTCCGGCCTCGACTTCGACCGGACCGGCACGCTTGTCCTGGTGCGCTGATCCGGGCCCTCAGCCACCCCCTTCGAGCATCACGTCCCCGTAGGTGACCAGCTCGCCGGTGGCATCGAAGACGAAGAGACGGTGCAGCCCGGTGACGCCGATCTGGATGGGCGAGAAGCGGAACTCGTGCCCGCCGGTCTCGGCCGCGTTGTTGACCTCGGCCAGCAACAGCAGCCGGCGCGGGTCGGCGGGGTCCCGCGTGCGAAGCACCATCCGGTTCGAGACGGCGTTGAACTCGAGCGTGACGAAGGGCAACGTCACCGGCTCGCCCCGGGTCGGGTTCGGATACGGGGGCCGAAAGCTGATCTTGCCGGCGAAGAACGGGGCGGTGCGCCAGTCGTCGGGATCGTCCTGGAGGATGTTGCCGGCGGCATCGGTGCGGGCAAAACCCTCCGGCGACCGCTCCGCCATCGCGACGAAGGCTTCCTGTTCGTCCCGCTGCGTGTCGCAGGCCGCAAGCCCTCCCCCCAAGAACACGAGCACCAGCCCGCACGCGATCCGGTTCATGGCTTCTCCGATTTCCCTGACGGTATCGAGGCGGGGAGAACCGACAGGCGCCCTCCCGCGTTCCCCCGGCGCCCGTGGCGTGTACAGGGGCACAGCGGAAAGGAAGAAACGGTTCCGGGTTTCAGGGAAGAAGCTCGAGACCGGAACCCCGAAATCCCGCGTGAAGAGCCACCGGCCCCTCCACCCCTTACGTACTCCACACCTCCTACCGCGGACGCAACCATGCCCGCCCTCGTTGCCGAAAACCTGAGCGTCGTCCTCGACGGGAAACCCGTCCTCCGGGAGCTCGGCTTCACGGTCGAGGCGGGGACGTGGGTGGGGTTGCTCGGGCCGAACGGCAGCGGTAAAACGACGCTGCTCCGCGCCATCGGCGGGCTCTTGCCGTATGCGGGGACGCTCCGGGTGCTCGGCCGGGAGGTGCGGGCCTGGAAGCCACAGGCGCTGGCTCGCCATCTCGCCTTCGTCCGGCAGTCGGCGTCGCTCCTGTTCGACTTCACCGTGGAGGAGCTCGTCCTGCTGGGGCGGGCGCCGCACAAAGGCTGGCTGGAAACCGATACCCGGGCCGACCGGGAGCGCGTCCGCCGGGCGCTGGCCCGCGTCGACCTCGCCGGTTTCGAAAAACGTTCCATGCTCTCACTCAGCGGCGGTGAGCAGCAGCGCGTCTTTCTGGCGCAGGCGCTCGTGCAGGAGGCCGAGCTGCTCCTGCTCGACGAGCCCACCGCCCATCTGGACGTGCACCACCAGTTCGAGTTCATCGACCACGTGCGGGGCCTGGTCCGGGCCGGCTGCACCGTGATCGCCGCCTTCCACGACCTCGAGCTGGCCGCCCGCTTCGCCGACCGCATCCTGGTGCTGGACCGGGGCCGTCTGGCTGCCGCCGGTCCCCCCGCCCGGGTGCTCACGGCCGACCTCATCGCCGGGGTTTTCCGCATGGAAGCCCGGCTGTACCCTGCCGAAGACGGCAGCCTCCGCATCCACTACGTGGGTCCCCTCGCCGCGTGCACGCGCGCCGGGAACGGTACCGGCCGGCCCCACCCGGTCGCCCCTACGCCCCCGTCATCGCACTAACCGCCCTCGCATACCCGCACGTTTGCAGCCCATGAAAATTTACACCCGCACCGGTGACGCCGGCGACACCGCCCTCTTCGGCGGCGGCCGGGTGCAGAAAAACCACCCGCGCATCGAGGCCTATGGCACCGTAGACGAGACCAACAGCTTCATCGGGGCGGCGCGGGCACAGCTCACCGGCCGGCCCGGCCATGAACGGCTCGACCCCGTCCTGGCCCGCATCCAGGCCGAGCTGTTCGAACTCGGGGCCGACCTGGCCACACCCGGCGATGCCCGGCCCGTGGTCCCACGCATCCAGGCGACCCACATCCGGCGCCTGGAAACCGCCATCGACGACTTCGACACCGAGCTGCCCCCGCTGAAGCACTTCATCCTGCCCGGAGGCACGCCCGCCGCGGCCGCCCTCCATGTGGCCCGGACCGTCTGCCGCCGGGCGGAGCGCCGGACCGTCGAACTGGCCGGTGCCGAGCCCACCAACCCGCACGCCGTCGTCTACCTCAACCGCCTCTCCGACTTTCTCTTCGTGGCCGCCCGGTGGGTCAATCACCAGGCCGGCCTGTCCGAGGCCGTATGGAAGCCCGCCTGATGCCGCACGTTTGCCCATGCCCGCCTCGTCCGAACCCCGCCTTTCCCCTGGCAAGCGCCACGCCTTCACGGCCCTGATGCTGGCGCTGCCGCTGCTCTTCTTCGGGCTGCTCGAAGGGACGCTCCGGCTCGCAGGCTACGGCAGCTCCTATCCCCTCTTCGTCCCGGTACCCGGCTACGAGGACTACCTGTATCAGAACCGCGAGGTGGCACGCCGCTACTTCGCCCGGGAAGCCTCCCTGCCCACCGGGATCAGCGACGCCTTCAAGGCACGGAAGGACAGCACGGCGTTCCGCATCTTCGTGCAGGGCGGTTCGAGCGCCGCCGGCTATCCCTATTACTACGGCGGCAGCTTCTCGCGCATGCTCCAGCAACGGCTGCAACAGACCTTCCCCGACCGCCCCATCGAGGTCGTCAACACGGCGATGGCGGCGGTCAACTCCTACACCCTCCTCGACCTGGCCGGCGAGATCCTTGCCCGGCAGCCGGACGCCGTGCTCATCTATGCCGGGCACAACGAATACTACGGCGCCCTCGGGGTCGGATCGGCGGAATCGCTGGGACGTATGCGGTGGCTGGTGAACACCTACCTGCGCCTCCAGCACCTGCGGGTGGTACAGGCCCTGCGGGCCCTGCTGGCCAGGGCCGCGGGGCTGCTGAGCGGGCGCCGGGCCGGGTCGCCGCCCGGGGCCACCCTCATGGAACGCATGGTGCGCGAGCAGATCATCCCCTACGGCTCGGCGCTCTACCGGCAGGGGCTCGAGCAGTTCCGCGGCAACCTCCGGGACCTCCTGGCGACGTACCGGGCGCACGGTGTGCCCGTCTTCATCGGCACCGTGGCCAGCAACGAACGGGCGCACCGGCCGTTCTCGAGCGGCCTCGCCCCGAAGACCGACACCGCCGCCTGGCAGGCACACTACCGGGAAGGGCAGGTCCACCTGCGGGCGGGCCGCTTCGAGGCCGCCCTCGCCGCCTTCGACGCCGCCCTCCGCCTGGACAGCCTCTCTGCCGACGCCTTCTTCGACCGGGCCCGCACCCTCGAGGCGATGGGACGCCACGCGGAGGCCCGCGCCGCCTACCTGGCCGCCAAGGACCGGGACCGGCTTCGTTTCCGGGCGCCCGAAGCAATCAACCAGATCATCCGGGAAGAAGCCGCCCGGGCCGGCGCCGTCGTCGTCGAAACGCAGGCGGCGCTGGCCCGGGCCGCCCGCAACGGCATCATCGGGGACGACCTGATGCTCGAACACCTCCACCCCAACGTGGACGGCTACTTCCTCATCGCCGACGCCTTCTACGAAGCCCTGCACCAGGCCGGGCTGATCGGCCCCTGGCACCACACGATCCCGGCCCGGGTCGCCCGCGCCGAGGTCCTCCTGACCCCCGTCGACTCCCTCTACGGGGTCTACCGGGTGCGGCAACTCACCGGCAGCTGGCCCTTCCGTCCCCCCGGCACCGTCGACCGGTCGCTGGACACCCTCCGCGCGACGAACCCGGTTGAGGCCATTGCGCTGGCTCTTTTCCGCAGGGAGATCAACTGGATGGAGGCCATGAACCGCCTCCAGGCGCACTACGTCGAACAGGGGAACCTCCACGGGGCCCTGCGCGCCGCACTCGCCGTCATCCAGCAGTACCCCTTCCTCCCGGAAGCGTATGCCACCGCCGGCGACCTCCTCGTCCGCCAGGGACGGTACGACGAGGCCCTCGCCTACTTCGAGGCGGCGCACGAGCGGCGGCCCTCGGCCGGGGTACACTACATGATCGGCACGCTCCGGCTGGTCCGGGGAGAACTCGACGCGGCCGTCGAGCACCTGGAGCGGGGCCGGGCTCTCGATCCGGATAACCCGCTGCTGCTGTACCAGCTCGCCCGGGCCTATGTGGCCCGGGGCCGGGTGCCGGCGGCCCGTGCGGTGCTCGAACACCTGCTGGCGCGCCACCCCGACCATGCCGCCGCACGGACCCTCCTCGACGGGCTCTCCGCCGCCGTGCCGCACTGACCGCCCGCGGCGCCCGGATGGTTCCCGGCGGCACCTCCCGCACCATCCGGCCCGGCACCCTTTCCCCGCGCCCCGCTCCCTCAACACAAAGCTCACGAACCCATCGGGGAAACCCCTACATCCTCCCCTCTCCTTCCCCGTTAGCTTGGCACCGGCTCTTTATAGAGATTGGGGAGGTGTGGAGGGGTGGACAAAACCCCGCGCTTTCAAGCCGGGGATAAGGCGATGGTACATCGCCCCTGGAGCCCCTCCGCTTCCCGTGAGGGAGTTCTCCGCCGTCTGTAGACGGCGGCACGACCGAAGGGGAACCTTACGCACATAATAGGGGTGCGTGTAACTATGCCCGAGGTGATACGAACATATCGTTACCGCGCCTACCCCAATGCCGAGCAAAGGGACAACCTTGCCCGAACGTTCGGCTGTGCCCGCTGGGTATACAACTGGGGGCTGGAGCGTAGAACCAACGCCTACCACGGCGAGGGCAAAAGCCTCACCTACAACAGCCTCGCCGTCGAACTGACGCAGATTAAGAAGCAGGAAGAAACACGGTGGCTCGGCGAGGTATCCAGCGTCGTACTTCAGCAATCGCTTCGCAACCTCGCGGCGTGTACGCGCCGCGAACGTGCCTTCACGAACTTCTTCGAGGGTCGGAGCGGCTACCCCTCCTTCAAGCGCAAACGTGGAACGCAGTCGGCGACCTACGCCAGCAGCGCCTTCCGCTTCGACCCCGAAGCGATGACGCTCACGCTGGCGAAGCAGAAGACGCCGCTCAAGATCCGATGGAGCCGGAAGCCGGAGGGCGAGGTCGTCAAGGTGACGGTGACGCTCGATCCGTCTGGAAGATACCACGTCTGCCTGCACTGCCGTTGCGAGGTAGAGCCGCTGCCGTCCGCCGATCCGGGCGGAAAGACAGGCAAGAGCGTCGGCGTCGATCTCGGGCTCAATGACGTGGTTGTGACCTCTGACGGTTTCCGCAGCGGCAACCCCAGGCACCTCCGCAGAGCGTATCGCCGTCTGCGTCGGGCGCAGAAAGCTCTCAGCCGGAAGCAGAAAGGGAGCAACAACTGGGAAAAGCAGCGCCGAAAAGTGGCGAAGCTCCACACCCGCATTGCCGATCAGCGAAACGACTTCATCCACAAGCTCACGACCGATCTCGTCAAGAACCACGACGTGATCGCTGTCGAGAGCCTTGCGGTGAAGAATATGCTGAAGAATCGCACCCTTGCTCGCTCCATATCGGGGGCGAGTTGGGGCGAGATCGTACGTCAGCTCGAATACAAGTGCGCGTGGTACGGGCGTACGCTCATCAAGGTAGATCGCTGGTTTCCAAGCAGTAAACGCTGTAGCGCGTGCGGGCACATCCGGGCCGAAATGCCGCTCGCCGTGCGCCGCTGGACCTGCGAGGAATGCAGTACCGAACACGACCGCGACGAGAACGCGGCGAAGAACATTCTGGCGGTCGGAGCGACCGTGGCAGCCTGTGGAGATCTGAGTAAGACCAGAGCAGCAGGCGATGTATGATCGCCTATTCAGTTGCATGGCATCGGTCGATGAAGCAGGAATCTCCCGCTTTCAAGCGGGGGAGGCTCAACCATTCCGCAAGATCATCATGAAAATCCTTTCCGCAGAGGAAGCCGTCTCCGTCGTCGCGTCGGGTCACCGGGTGTTCGTTCACACCGCGGCGGCCGCACCGCAACGGCTCGTAGCGGCGCTGGCGGAGCGGGCCCGCTCGCTCCGGGACGTGGAAGTGATCCACCTGCACACCGAAGGACCGGCGCCGTACGCCGCGCCTGCATACGCCGGCCGTGTCTTCACGAACGCCCTCTTCATCGGCGCCAACGTCCGGGCGGCCGTGGCCGAGGGCTGTGCCGACTACGTGCCCGTCTTCCTGAGCGAGGTGCCGGCCCTGTTCCGGCGCGGCATCCTGCCGCTCGACGTGGCGCTGGTGCAGGTCTCCCCGCCGGATCGCCACGGTTTCTGCTCGCTGGGCGTCTCCGTCGACGCCTCCCGGGCAGCCGTGGAAACGGCGCGGTTCGTCGTGGCCCAGGTCAACCCGAACATGCCGCGCACGCACGGGGACGGCATCGTACACGTGGACGACATCGACTTCGCCGTCGAAGTGGACGACCCGCTGCCCGAGCACGCACCGGCGCCGCTGACCGAGATCGAGCGGGCCATCGGGCGGCACTGCGCGGCGCTCGTCGAAGACGGCGCGACGCTCCAGATGGGTATCGGCGCCATCCCGGATGCCGTCCTGGCCGCCCTCGGCAACCACCGGGACCTGGGGGTCCACACCGAGATGTTCTCGGACGGCGTCATCGATCTCGTCGAAAAGGGGGTGATCACCAACGCCCGCAAGACCCGGCACCCGGGCAAGATCGTCAGCAGCTTCCTGATCGGCACGCGGCGCCTCTACGACTTCGTGGACGACAACCCGCAGGTGGCCATGCTCGACGTGGCCTACGTCAACGACACGGCCGTCATCCGCCGCAATCCGAAGGTGACGGCCATCAACAGCGCCATCGAGGTGGACCTGACGGGCCAGGTCTGCGCCGACTCCATCGGCACGCGCCTCTACTCGGGAGTCGGCGGGCAGATGGACTTCATCCGGGGCGCCTCCCTCTCCGAAGGCGGCAAGCCCATCATTGCCCTGCCCTCCACGACGAAAAACGGCATCTCACGCATCGTGCCGTACCTGAAGCAGGGGGCCGGCGTCGTCACGACACGGGCGCACGTGCACTACGTGGTGACGGAATACGGGGTGGCCAACCTGTACGGCAAGAACCTGCGGCAGCGGGCCCGTGCGCTCATCGAGATCGCCCATCCGGACCACCGCGAGGCGCTCGAAAGGGAGGCCTTCCACCGCCTCAAGAACCTGCACTGGTGCGGGGAGCCCCCGCCGGCCCGGGACGCCTGAGCCCTGCTCTACGAAACGCCCGTGCATGGGATCGGTGGTCGGAGGCCTGGACCAGCCGTAGCGTGCACGTTGTATTCGCAGAAACGGTATGACACGATGCTTGCCCTGCGCCGGCGCCCCCTCACCGGGCCGGCAACAGCCCGCCGGCGCGGAACAGGCGGGCGGGGGTCAACAGGTAGGCCGTCTCGCCCCGGAAGGCCACGTCGACGAGGGGCGCCCCGAGGTGCACGTCGATCACCCGTTCGAGCCGGCCGCTCGCGTCGTAGACGAGCAGGCGTTCGGGCAAGACGATCACGACCCGCTCCCCGGCGGTTGTGACGGCCCGCACGTCGCGGGCGCGGCCTTCGGCGAGCATCCGCACGAAGCCGCCGAACGGATCGTAGACGACCACCGCGGCCCGCGCGCGGTCGGCCACATACAGGCTGCGGGCGTCTGCGGCCAGGGCCACCGGTTCGAGGAGCAACCCCGGCTCCTGATCTCCGATGAGGCGGACGAAGCGGCGGTTGCGGTCCCATTGCACGACGACCTTGCGCCGTGCATCGACCGCAAAGAGTTCCTGCGCCTCCGAGGTGACGACGGCGACGGGCCGCCCGGCGGCCCGGTCGGTCACCTCGCTGTCGCGGGCCAGGAACGAGGACGAGGCGGTGCGGCCGGCGGTGCCCTCGTCGCCCACGGGAATGGATTCGAGCAGGAGAAAGTCGCGTGAGAAGCGCTGGAGGCGTCCGTTGCCGGCGTCGGCGACGACCAGGATGAGCCCGTTCGTCGGGTCGATGTCGGCGGGTTCGTCGAAGCGTCCTTCGCCGGTGCCGGGGCCGCCGAGTGCCGCCAGCAGGCGCCCGCCGGCGTCGAGCCGCAGCACCGCGCCCTGCCCGGCGTCGGCGACGTAGAGCAGCCCGGTGGGGTCGATCGCCAGGGCCCGCGCGTCCTCGAAGCGGGCCAGCTCGACGGCCGCCGTGACGGTCGTGTCGGCCGGCTGGGCCCATCCGGAGGCGGGCCCCGCCAGCAGGACGAGCGCAAGGATGCGATACATGGCGGCGAGGGTCAGTCAAGCTGAAGGGGAACGGGCTCGACGGCGGCTCCGGCGGGCACCCCGGCACCGAGGCGACCGGGGCGGGACTGCCGGTGGAACCGCCACGAGAGCAGCGCCGCGGCGGCGGCCAGGCCGAGCACCAGCCCCCACCAGAGCCCGGCCGCACCGAAACCGGCCGGAAAACCGAGGACGTAGCTGCTCGTCACGCCGATCAGCCAGTAGGCGAGCATGCCGATGAGCAGGGGCACCCGGGTGTCCTTCAGCCCGCGCAGGGCCCCGATGGCCGACACCTGCACCCCGTCGAAGACCTGAAAGACCGCGGCGATACCCAGCAGGGAGACGGCCAGGCGTATCACCTCGGCGTTGGCCGGGTCGTCGAGATCCAGGTAGAGCGAGACGACGGCCCGGGGGGCCGTCCAGAAGACGAGCGCCGCGCCCAGCATGAAAAGCGCGGCCAGGCCGACGGCCACGACGCCGGCCCGGCGCACCCCGCCGGCATCGCCGCGCCCGGCCGCCTGTCCCACCCGGACCGACGCCGCCATGCCGATCCCCAGCGGCACCATGAACGTGAAGGCGGCACACTGGATCGCCACCTGGTGGGCCGCCAGCGCAGCCGGCGAGATCCAGCCCATCATCATCACCGCCATCATGAACAGGCTCATCTCGACGCCCATCGACGCCCCGATGGGCCAGCCGATGCGAAAGAGCTCCCGAAAGTACTGCCCGTCCGGCCGGCCGATCCGTTCAAAGAGGCGAAACACCCGGAAGTCGTGCCGCCTCACGGTATAGCCCAGCAGGAGCAGGAACATCATCCAGTAGACGAAGGTGCTGGCCCATCCCGTCCCGACGAGCCCGAGGGCCGGGAAGCCGAGCTTGCCGAACATGAGCACGTAGTTGGCCGCCACGTTCAGCCCCACCCCGGCGAAGGCGATGACCGTCACCGGGCGGGGCCGGGAGACGCCCTCGATGAAGCTCCGGAGCACCACAAACCAGAGAAACGGCAGAAACCCCCAGGCGATAGCCCGCAGGTAGCGCTGCGCCCGTTCGGCCGTGGCGGCGTCCTGCCCGGCCAGGAGCAGCACCGGGCCGATGTGCCACAACAGCACGGTTGCCGGTACGGCCAGGACGAGTCCCAGCCACAGCCCCTGGCGTACGCTCCGGCCGATGGGCTCGTACGTCCCGGCGCCGTAGGCCTGGGACACCATGGGCCCGACGGCCATCGTCACGCCCATGCAGACGATCAGAAACATGAAGAAGACGGCATTGCCCAGCGCCACGCCGGCCAGCGCCGCCGGCCCCAGGCGCCCCACCATCACGGTGTCGATGAAGCCCATCGAGATCTGCGCCAGCTGCGTCAGGACCACCGGCAACGCCAGCGTCACGGTCTGTCGCACCTCGTCCCGGTAGTGCCGAGCCTGCAACGTCATCCTGTAATCTCCTCCGAAAGGGAAAGACAGGGCCTGCGAGCAAAGAGAAAACGTATACGGAAGGCGGCTCGTTGCGTTCTGTCCCGGCCCGGTTTTCGCCGGATGTTGACAGGCCGTTCGGGCACCCCATTCCGGCCGGTTCGTTCTCCGGGAAAACCCGCGTCGATGCCCGGCGTTTTGTAAGTTTGTGCGTATGGCATCTTCCTCCCGCATAGCCCCCCGCCCCTCCGTCGCCGGTGCACCGGTGGACCTGCTCGACCTCTCCGTCATCATCGTCAACTACAACGTACGGGAGTTCCTCGAACAGGCTCTCCGCTCGGTCATGCGGGCCGGCGCCGGCCTGCGGATGGAGGTCTTCGTGGTGGACAACAACTCGGTGGACGGCTCCGTGGAGATGGTCCGCCGGGCCTTCCCGGAGGTGCACCTGATCGCCAACGACGAGAACGTCGGCTTCGGGCGGGCGAACAACCAGGCCATCCGGATGGCCCGGGGGCGTTATCTGCTCATTCTGAATCCGGACACCATTGTGCAGGAGGACACGCTGGTGACGCTCCTGCGTTTCATGGAAGCCCATCCGGAGGCCGGCGCCGTCGGTTGCCGCATCCTCAACCCCGACGGCACGTTCGCGCCGGAGAGCCGCCGCGCCTTTCCCACCCCGGCCGTGGCGTTCTACCGGATGACCGGCCTGAGCCGGCTCTTCCCGCGCAGCCGCCGCTTCGGGCGCTACAACATGACGTACCTGCCCGAAGATCAGGTGGCCGAGGTGGACGCCCTCAGCGGCTCGTGCATGCTCGTACGCCACGCCGCCCTGTACTACGCCCGGCAAGCCCGGGAAGCCGCCGGAAGGGACCGGATGCCGGCACCCCGCCCGGAGAACGGCAACCCGAAATGCGAGCACGGGGCCGGCCTTTTCGATGAGGACTTCTTCATGTACGGCGAAGACCTCGACTGGTGCTTCCGGATCCAGCAGGCCGGATGGAAGATCTACTACACCCCGGAGACGCAGATCATCCATTACAAGGGAGAGTGCACGAAGCGGGGCGAACTGCGCTACGTGCGGCACTTCTACGGCGCGATGATCCTGTTCACCCGAAAACATTTTCAGGACCGGTATTCGCGCCTGTTTGCGGCCGTGCTGCAGGCCGGCATCATGCTGCGCGCCGCGTTGACGGTGCTGGCCGATGGCGTGCGACGCCTGGCCGCCCCGCTGCTCGACTTTGCCCTGGTGTTCGCCCTGGTGACGCTGCTCGGCTACCTTCGCGCGGCCCAGCTCGGCACCGGCCTGGCCCCCCTGTTCTTCGCGTCGGTGGCGCCCGGCTATGCCCTTGGCACCGTGGCAGGCATAGCCCTGGCCGGCGGCTACCGCTGGCACCGGCGGCGGCGCCTGCGCCCGGTGCTGGCCGGTGCCACGCTGGGGCTGCTCCTGGTGTCGGCCGCCTCCTTCTTCGTCAAAGAGATCGCCTTCTCGCGCATGGTCGTCCTGGCCGGTTACCCGCTGGTGGTGGCCGTGCTGTCGGCCCGGCGGCTGCTGCGGCGGGACCGTCCGGGCCTGCGCCGTGCGGTGCTCGTGGGGCGGGCCACCGAGGCGAACCGGCTTCAGCGCATGCTGGCCGGCCATCCGAGCCCGCCGTTCGAGCTGGCCGGCTACGTGCCGCCCGACGACGCGGGGGACGACGCGCCGGCGGGCGCCCCGCCCCGCCTCGGCACCCTGCGCCAGCTGCGCGACCTGATCCGCCTCCGCCGCCTGGACGACGTCGTCTTCGCCGAGGAGGGGCTCTCCCACCGCACCATCTTCACCCTGATGCAACAGCTGCGCGACCTGCCCGTGCAGTTCCGCATGCTCGCACCGGGCCGGGAGCACCTCATCGGCAAAGCCTCCATCGACGACCTCTCGACGCCGATCGTCGAGGCGGACCAGGTGCTGCGCATGCCCCGTACGCGGGCGGCCCGCCGGGCATTCGAGATTCCCGTCGCGCTGCTCGGGCTGCTCGTGCATCCGTTCCTCCGGCTGGCAGCCCGGCTCGCCGGGCCGGACTCGGCCCCCGCCCGCCTGGCCGGGCGCACCCGGCTACTGCCCGCCGTCCTCACCGGGCGCCGGGCACTCATCGGCTACCGCCCCGAAAACGGCTATCGCCCGCCCCGGGCCTGGGGCCTTTCCCCCGCCGTCTTCGACATCACCGAAACGCTCCGCACCCCCCGGCCGAGTCGCCGGGAACGGAACCACGCCTTCTGGTTTTACGTGAGCCATCAGTCCGCCTCCCTCGACTGGGACATCCTGCTGCGCACCCTCCGCCACCTGTGCCGCCCCCACCGCCACCCCTGAACGGTCACCGTCTTACCCACCGACCCTGCACGTTCCCATGCCCAAGCCATCCTCCCAGTACCTGCTCGAGTTCGAGAAGCCGCTCTACGAGCTGGAAGAGAAGCTCAACGAGATGCGCGCCTTCAACGCCGCCGAGGCCGACGTGGACCTCTCCGCCGAGATCGCGGAGCTGGAGGCCCGGGTAGCCGAACTCCGCACGTCGATCTACCGCAACCTGACGCGCTGGCAGCGGGTGCAGATCGCCCGGCACCCGTTGCGGCCCTACACGCTCGACTACATCGAAGCCCTCACCGACGGCTTCGTCGAACTGCACGGGGACCGGCTCTTCGGCGACGACCCGGCCATCGTCGGCGGCTTCGGCACCTTCCTCGGCAAGCGCTTCGGCTACCGGGACCGCACCGTCCTCGTCGTCGGCCACCAGAAAGGGCGCGATACGAAGAGCCGCAAGTACCGCCGCTTCGGCATGCCCAACCCCGAAGGGTACCGCAAGGCGCTCCGGCTGATGCGCCTGGCGGCCAAGTTCGGCAAGCCCATCGTGTGCCTGCTGGACACGCCCGGGGCTTTCCCCGGCATCGAAGCCGAAGAGCGCGGGCAGGCCGAAGCCATCGCCCGCAACCTCTTCGAGATGGCCCGCCTGCCCGTCCCCATCGTCGTCGTCGTCATCGGCGAGGGCGCCTCGGGCGGAGCCCTCGGCATCGGCGTCGGGGACCGCATCCTGATGCTCGAGAACGCCTGGTACTCGGTCATCTCGCCCGAGAGCTGCTCCTCGATCCTGTGGCGCTCGTGGGACTACAAAGAGGAAGCCGCCCGCGCCCTCAAACTCACCGCCTCGGACCTCATGGCCGTCGGCCTCATCGACCAGATCGTGCCCGAACCCGTCGGAGGCGCCCATCACGATCCCGAGACCACCTTCCGAAACACCGGCGAAGCCATCGCCCGCGCCCTCGGCGAACTGGAGCCGATCCCTCCGGCCGACCTGCTCGACGCCCGCCTGGCCAAGTTCGACGCCATGGGCCGCTTCGAAGAAGCCCCGCCCCCCCAGATCCAGGCCGAGCCAACCTGAACCGGCCTTCCGGCACACGAAAAGCGAACGCAGCCCCATCCCGCTTCCTCGTCTCCATGCTCGTCCACCGATACCGTCACCGGGTCCGCTACCGCGAGTGCGACCCGATGGGCCTCGTCTACCACACCCACTACCTCGACTACTTCGAAGCGGCACGGACGGAGGCGCTGCGCGAGATGGGACTCGCCTACCGCGAACTCGAAGCAGCCGGCATCGTCATGCCCGTGGTAGAACTGGCCGTGCAGTACCGGGCCCCGGCCCGCTACGACGACCTGCTGGAGATCACCTCGCGCTTTGCCGGCGGCGTGCCCCGCGTGCGCGTCCGCATCGACTATGAGGTGCGCCGGGCCGGCGAGCCGGACCTGCTCGTGACCGGTCACGTCACACTCTGTTTCTTCGATACCGCGCGGCAACGCCCCGTGCCGGCCCCGGCCGCCGTCACCGAAGTCTTCGCACGGGCCCTAGCCGCCACCGGAATCGCCCCCTGACCCGCCCGCCGGCCTGAACCCCTGAAAACAGGCGGGGCCGCACACCACCGGATACCCGGCCGTATGCGGCCCCCTCCGCTTCGAAGGGACTTCCCCCGGAAACGGTCCTCTATGTCAATGGGTGGAGCCTCTCAACCCCACCTCTTGGTTTCCGGTTACACCGCCCCCGGATCTTCTTCCATCCGGTGGACGGTCTCACGGAGTTTCCGGTCCAGGTCAGCCAGGTCTTCCGCCACTTCGTCGCGGAGCGTTTCGAACTCCTGGCGCGTTGCATGCGAGAGCCGGGCCACCTTTTCTTCCAGGTCAGCCTGCGCTTCCCGCAGGTCGGCCAGACGATCACGGTAGGCTTCGGAGGCGGCCTCCGCCTGGCCTTCGAGCCGGCTCTCCAGCCGCGCAATCCGCTGGTCCAGGTCGCGCACGTATTCCTCCGCGGCCTGCAGGAAGGCTTCCCGTTCCGTATGGGCCATCAGGCGAGCCCGCTCCAGCTCGGTTTCCAGCTCGATCAGCCGTCTTTCCATCGTGTCGCGCGTCGCCGCCAGCTCTTCGGCGGAGTGATCCGCGAGGGTATCCAGCTGGCGGGCCAGTTCCTCACGCTCTTCACGCAGGGACGCGACCGTCTCCCGGAGTTCTCCGGCTGCGGCCTCACCGGCCGCATCGACACGGGCCGAAAGCTCCTGAAGGTGCCGGTCCACTTCTTGCAGTTCACGCTCGAAGTCTTCCTGGAAGGCCGCCACCTCCTGTGCGACGTCGTTCCGGGTTTCAGCCATTTCGATCTCCTGTTGCTCCGTACACCCGACAAGCCCCAGGAACAGGCCTATCGAGCCTACGAGCAGCAAGGTTTTCATATGCATAAACATGGCGGTTCATAAAGTTTGTTTTGGGAAAGGGTGGATCAGACCACACGTCTCCTGAACAACAGCGAGACGACAAAAAGGATGAGGAAGATGAAAAAGAGAATCTTCGCGATACCGGCGGCTGCTCCGGCAATACCGCCGAATCCCAGGACGGCCGCCACCAGTGCGACGATGAGGAAAATGATTGCGAGACGTAACATGGCGCTGTCGGGGTTTTATGCGTGTCAAAGAGTCAAAAGGGCAGGTGCTGCGTCGCCTCGTTCAGACGCGACGCTTGAGTTCCTCCGCGATCTGGTCGATCCGGCGCCGGATCTCGCTTCGCTCCTCACCGGTTTTCTCCTGGATGTACCCCTCCAGCTGATCCATCCGCCCTTCGAAGCGGTCCAGATCATCATCGGTAAGGTCACCCCAGGTCTCTTTGATCTTGCCCACGAACTGCTTCCAGTTACCTTTCAGGGCCTGCATTTTCGGGTTTTCCATGGTTGTTCTCCGCTTGGTGTGTGTGTGTTGTGGTCAGGGAACAGAGGGGTTCTCTATTCCGGGGTACCGGTGAAATCCGGCACGGGCCGGGCGCCGGCTTCGGCCGGGCTGGTGGCCACGCCGTGCGCACGGATATCTCGGATCAGCCATTCCATCTCCTTGATCTCGCGTCGCTGCGCCCGGATGATCTCGTCAGCCAGCCGCCGGACCCGCGGGTCCTGAATGCGGGCTCGCTCGCTGGTAAGGATGGCGATCGAATGGTGGGGGATCATGCCTTCCATGAAGTCGACATCGTCCACGGTCGCCTGGCTCCGGACGAGCCCCAGCGCCGTGACGGCCAGCAGGAGGGCCCCGGCCACGAGGGCGATGTTGAGCCCCCGGTGCCTGTACATGGAAAGCATGAAGGCGAGCATGATCACCGTCATGGCCGAACCCATGATGAGCGTCATGAACAGGCGCGTTTCGCTGAACCAGAAGTGGTCCACGATCTGGTAGGAATTCAGATACATGAGGAAGTACATGGCCACCATGGCGGTTGCGATCATGGCCAGGAACCGCCCATATGAACCACTTCCATGATCCGGCGGCAAATTCCTGTCGAAAGCATCAGGCATGTCTGGTCAGGGTTTGATTTCTATTTTCCGGGCTGGCGGCGGGTCCGGGCAACACGCCGGGCGCACGAGCGGTCACCCGGTCGGGGTGCCGGACGGGCTGCTCCCGCAGCCACGCGATCTTCTGCTCGAGCCGGTGCAGGTGCTCCAGCAGCCGGAGACGGGTGTGAACCTCGATGGCCGCCCGGCCGGCACCGGAGAGGCGTTGCCGGAGGGTGTCACAGTGCGCATGCAGGCTCGCCAGCTGCGCCTGCAGCTCCGGGTCAACCGCCTGCCCGTGCGCCCGGGCGGCCACCAGGCGATCCACGAGGCGGTGGGCTGCGTCGAGATGGGTCTCGATGCGTTGAGCCAGCGGAACCGGCTCCGAAGCAGGCCGGCCGTTGCGTCCCACGGTTCCTGCCAGGAACAGCAGGCCCAGGATGCCGGCGGAGGAAAGAATCGCGCGCATGAGCATGGATAAGAGCTTGTTTCTGAATCCAAACTAGCACAGTGGGAAGAACGAGCCTGTAAGCACACCGAGACGTATCCCGTAAGAGAAACCCAAGACTGAACGCAAGACAATTCTTACACAGCAACGCGGCAAGCCGTCCCCGGGGCACCCGACCTCAAAAGGGTTTGATACCGGGAAAAAAAGAGGCCCGGCCTGCTTCGTGGGGCCGGGCCCGAAGGTGCGTGGAGTTGCCGGAACGGCCGGCCGCAACACGGCGGCCTGCAAGACGCGTTGCAACCCCTCAATCGAAAAAGAAACGGAAGCCCACCCCGCCCCCGATGTCTCCATCCGTGGCCGGGGTCACCGCCAGCCGCGGCGTGATTTGCCCGTAGATCTCGAAGCGATCGATCAGGAAACCCAGGCCGAGCCGGCCGCTCAACCCGGCGACCGTCTCGTCGTCCCGATCCCGTGGGCGGTCGCGAAAACCGATGAAGACACCGGGACCGTAGTAGAGATGAACCTGTTCACGGCGATCCAGATGATGCTCATAGAGCCCGTGAACATTGAAAAAGAAGAAATCGTCGAGATCCCACGCGGCGAGAAAGTCATAAGACATCGCGCGCGGGCGGTAGACCATGAGGGACACCCCGCTGGGTTCGCCGATCTGGGCCCCCAGTCCCACCGCACCGGCACGCCGCTGTCCCCGGGCATCCGCCGGCCACAACGCCAGCGCGGTCACGGTCAGGAAGAACAGGACGGCGAGCAACTGCCCGCGCGAGCGCAATGCGAGAAAAACACCTCGATATGTCATGGTAATTCCCTGTTGATGGCTGATGAAAACGGACAGACATCACCTCCCCGCAGGTCGGTGCATCGTGCCCGAAAGGTAAAACCATGAAGCTCCTGATTTCCGTAGGCACAGATCGGATACGTCTTTCGGAATAGCGCGGCTCTGCACGTCGGGTAATGCCGGGCATCGTTGTAGGAAAAAGCCTACGCGAGGAGACGAGCGAGAGGCCCTGAATGCCCGACGTGCAGTATGGCAATGGGCCGGGCGACGGATGGAAGACCGGCCCGAACGAGAACCGGCACGCCCTTCCGGCACCACGGCCCTTTCTCATGCCGGCGGCCGGAACGCGGTGTCCCTACGTTTGAGAAGAGGACATCTGGCGGAGCACCTCGCTCACCCGTTCAAACTCGGTGGACTTGTCGAAAAAATAACTGGCTCCGGCTTTCATACAGGCCCTCTGATAGAAAGGGTTGGCATGATTGGTCAGCATGATGACCTGCGTCGCCGGCAGGGTGGCCTTGATGTCGCGGAGGGCCCGTATTCCGCTTCCGTCCGGCATGTGGATGTCGAGGATCACGACGTCGGGGCGAAGGGCCTGGATCGTATCGATCGTCGAGGCCACGGTATCCGTCTCGGCCACGACGTCCACATGGTCCAGCTCCGCGAGGAGGTGAATCAGGCGCCTGCGCACGTGCTCCGAATCATCGCTGACCACCACTTTGAGTTGCTGCTTCTCCACCAGATCCACGGGCGCTTCCATGTTCAAAAAGGGCCTGTATGTAACACATGATACGAACGCAGGGGATAGTGATTCCGTAGGAATACCGGACGTCCCTTTGCAGGAATCATCCTACACGGGCCCGGGCCCTCAATGTGCCGTCTCCATCACCTGCTGGCGATAGGCTTCGGAGGCAAAGAGGGCGACCTCGACGCGGCGGTTCTGCTGTCGCCCCTCCGCGGTCTCATTCGAGGCCACCGGCAACGTCTCGCCATGCCCGACCGTGGTGATGCGGTTCGGGTCGATGCCGCGGCCGATGAGGTAAGCGGCGGCGGCGCGGGCCCGGCGCTCGGAAAGATCGAGGTTGTAGTCTTCGGGTCCCGTGCTGTCCGTGTGGCCCGCAATCAGCACGTCCGTCTGAGGATACTTATGCAGGCTTTCGGCGAGCTCGTCCAGGTTGCGGCGTGCCTGCTCGGAAAGGACGGCCGAGTCCACGTCGAAAAGGATGGCTGCATCGAACGTGATCACGATCCCTTCACCGATGCGTTCCACGTTCGCGTTTTCGAGCTCTTTTTCCAGTTCTTCGGCCTGTTTGTCCATCTGCCGGCCGATGATGGCCCCGGCGACCCCTCCGACCGCCGCTCCGATGACGGCGCCCTCGGCCGTCTTGTCCTGGGTCTTGCCGATGACCCCGCCTACGACCGCCCCGGCTCCCGCGCCAATGGCGGCGCCTTTACCGGTGCTGGAGCATCCGGCCGTTCCCACGACCATCCACGACAAGAGCAGGGGAAGCAACAGGCTCGCGAAAAGAGAGACAAGCGTTTTCATGGCGTATTTCCAGAGCATTCAGACTGTTTGTACGTACAGGTTTTCGTTGCATCCGGTCAACCGGATCCCCCTCCGGGCCGGTGGGCCAGGCTTTCCCGGTCCGGCATCGCCGCACCGGCCACAAAGTGCTCCACCTGGGCCTGGATGAAGGGCAGGGCGGCGTTCAGGTGTCCATAGTGCCCGTTGGTGCGGGCGTCCAGCAGCAGGGGCGCTCCGGCGGCCGGGAGTACCAGCGCGAGCGTCCCCTGCACCGGTTCGCCGCCGGGCGACCGCCCGACGTAACGCACCCGATAGGCCAGGTACTCCGCCAGACGGGATACCGGGAGTCTCCGGAACGAGGATCGCCGGAGCGTTTCGTCCTGCTCCAGCCACCGGATCAGGCGGGCAAAGAGGGCATCGCGCCGGGCGACGGGGTCGGTGGCCCCGGGCACGTCCTCCTGCCACCGCCGGATCACCACCTCGATGGTGGTGTGCCCTCCCGGCGCCGTCAGCACGTGACGCACCCCGTCCCGGGCAGGCAGCGCCTGCCGGCTCCATGCCGGCGCCACCGAAACGGGCGCTTCAGCCTCCGGCCTCGCGGTGGCCTCCAAGGGACGCCCCGGAAGCCAGACTTCCGCCACGACGATGGACACGCCCAGCAGCACCAGCAGCGCCACGAAAAGCAGGCGACGACGCCCGCGCAACACGACAAAGGACGACACGTGCATCTCCATGACGCTCAGGACTGTTTTCGAATACCATAGATGACGAAACCGGCCCCGCTCACCAGGGCGATCACGCCCAGCACGGGATAAAACGGGATGGTTTCCCTTTGCTCGGCTTCGAGCTCGATGGGGCCTGCATCGACGACCGTCTCGTCTTTCACATAGGTGATGCCTTTAAAGACAAGCATGATGCCCCCGAGCACGATGAGAATAATGCCGATCCACACGGTGCCTTTCATGGTTCCAGAGGATTGGTGGTACAACGGATGGAGGAAAGATGACGGCAGGCTTCAGACGACCGGCCGGCCCCGCACGAGATCCACGATCAACACGATCACGGCCACGACGAGCAGCAGGTGAAGCAGGGCGCCGAGATCAAACACGAAAAATCCCAGCAACCAGCCGACGATGAGGAGTACGAGAATCAGGCGAAGCATCGGGTACCTCACGGATTCAGGTTAACGGAAACGGTCCGGGGCCTGAACAACGGCCCGTTGACGGAAGACAATCTAGCGGCGCTCCAACGCCCACGCTGTAGGCCGGCCCAGGTACCGCCTGTCGGAAAGACCGGGGATCAAACGTCGGACGAGGTACCGCGGTGATGCCGGATTTGTCCTACAGCTTGCACCGGCCTACCGGCCGAGGAAAGCCCCCACGGCCGAAAGCACCCGCACGTTGTCGCAGACGATCTTGATGGAGACGAGCAACGGGACGGCCAGGATGGCCCCGGCCACGCCCCAGATCCATCCCCAGAAGATGATGGAAACCAGGATGGCCACCGGGTTGAGGCGCAGGCGCTGTCCCATGATGGCCGGTGTGATTGCGTACGCCTCGAGGGTGTTCAGGAGCAGATAGGCCAGCGGCGGTGCAAGGGCTTCCCCGAGCGTATCGAAGCTTATCAGGGCCACCAGCCCGATGACGAGGATGCCCACCAGCCCGCCGAGATACGGTACGTAGTTCAGAACACCGGCAAGCACGCCCCAGAGCACGGGGTGGGGCATGCCCAGCAGATACAGCGCCAGGGCCACCGCACCGCCGAGCCCCGCATTGATCAGCGTGACGAGCAGGAAATACCGGGAGAGTTCGTGTTCGATGCGGCGGATGATGACCACGGCATTCCGCTTGTGCCGGAGCTGGGGAAGCGTCGCCACCAGGCGCCGCAGGAAACGGTCGCCCCCGGCCAGGAGGAAGTACGTCAGGAAGAAGAGGACAACCCCGCCGACGAGCCCCTGGAACGTCTGGCTCATGATCGTCTGGAGCAGCGGCGTGCCGGCTACCGGCACTTGTTCCGCGGACGCCCGGGCGCTGCCTCCCTGCGCCAGTTGCTCGACGCTCGCCGTTGCCTCCTCCAGCCGGGCCATTGAGGCATGCAGGGCCCGGAGACGCTCTTCCGCACGCCGGAGTCGCTCCGGCGCTCGTTCGACCCATTCGGAAGCCGGGTCGGCCAGGTGATACACACCCGTGACCGTCAGGCCCAGCAGCAGCAGCATCATGACGGCCGCGCCGACCGGCTCGGGACATCCCAGGCGGCGCAGGGCCGCCACGGCCGGGCTCAACAGGAAGTTGAGCAGCAACGCAATGACCAGGGACATGAAAACCGGCTGTGCCGCATAGCACGCGTAGAAGAACGCCAGCGTGAACAGCCCCAGCGTACTCACGGCCACCACCCCTAGAGGGCCGTGCAGCCGGCGGGTGAGCAAGGTCAGGTCGGGCGGTTCGACCCGGCGTTCCTGCGTGTCTCCCCGCACCGGATCCGGGGAGCCGGCCGCTTCGACCGGCTCCCCGTCACGACGTCCCTGTGCGCTGTAGGAGAGCATGCCGGAAAAGGGAAAAGGGTCATTCACCTGCCGCCTGCTCCGCCTCGCCGACCGGCACCAGGTCCGGCCCGGGCTTCCTCCCGCCCTGTCGCCCGGGCCGGACCCGCAGGGACCCGTACGCCCCGCGCTCCGATCCCCCCGGACGCGACAAACCGGAGCCGGACCACCACCCGAGCACGAGGGTGACCACCCCCACACCGGCCGCCAGCAGCATCAGCCAGACGGCGTGACCCCGAAACACGAAGTTCCGGGTCAGCAGGAAGAGCGCGCTGAGCGTAAGCATCGCGCCAGTCAGCCGCAGCATCCAGGACAGAACCCTGTCCGTGCCCGCCGGTGTATTCGAGGAGCCCATTGCGTTGCCGGGTGCAGGGTTCACGATGCCGCGCTCCGGCGCAGCGCCTCGACCAGCTCGGCCTTGGTCATCTGCGAACGGCCGGGAATGTCACGTTCCTGTGCCATTTCATACAACTCATCCCGCGTACGCATGGCATAAGGGCGCGTATCGGCCTCTTCGGCGCCGGACGTCGCCGGACCGGTTGCGTTCTCCCGCCGGCGAAGCTTATAATACCAGGTGCTGCCGGCAACCCCGATCAGGGCCAGGACACCGGTGGTGACCCCTACCAGCAGGCGCGTCCGCCCGTTTGCAGTGTGCGCCGGCATGATGGCCGCCAGCGAGCGAGGAATCTCCAGACGACCCAGCCGGGAGGAACGGTTCGCGAAAGGAAGGATCCGAGCCAACGTGTGATGCATGATCAGAAACGGTTCTGTTGAACGGAAGGGTTTCGGGGTCCAAATTAGGCCTCGAAGAACCCCGGTGCCGTAGGCGGGCCGGACAATCTGGCGTCAGCCCAGCGACCGGGATGTCGTCAGATCCCTTCCTGCCTGCCTGTCAGCGTTTTCCTACACAGGCCTGCAGGCCGTTCTTACAGAAGAAACAGCTGGAAAAACGTAGTTTTCCCGGCCCATAATTCGCCAGACCACGCCGCTGCTGAAGAATCCCATCGGACCCCGGTGCCCCGAGCGGCGCCCGGACGGGTACGGGCCCCTTCTCCCCTTACCCCGCCGCTCCGTGGCGAGACAACCATGGTCCTGACAGATGAAGATGTACGATAAGGAAAGTAGCCTGCACGTGGTTGTGGTGGCCCGCCCCCCCTGGCACGAATCGCTCAAGGGCTGGCTCGCAACGTACGATGCCCCCCTCGCCGTAACGTTCGCCTCCCCCGAAGCGCCCGGACTCCGGGACGGAGACGAACGCACGCCGTTGCTGCTCCTGGATCCCGGCGTGCTGCCCGCTCCGGAGCCCCCCCTCCCCCCGCACCTGGAGGCCGGCCCCTTTGCAATCCTGCTCGACCGGGACGACCCCGACCGCGAAGCCGCCTGGCTGCGGGCCGGCGCCCTCGACGTGCTGGCCCGGCCCGCCCTCGACGCACGGGCCCTCCGGCGCCTGCTCGCCCGCATCCAGGGGCACCCCGCGCTCTGGAACCCGTCCCGGTTGCCCCACCGGCACCTGTTCGAACACCAGACCCAGCTGCTGGCCCTCCTCGACACCGGGGGGCGTATCCTCGACCTCAACGCCCAGGCCCGCCGGCTGCTCGGCTGGCCCGACGACCACGCCTGGCACGGCCGCCGCCTCTGGGAAAGCAGCCGGTGGACCGACCCGACCGGCACGCCGCCACAGATACGACGCGCCCTGCAGCGTGCCCGCACCGGCAAGGCGGCACACTTCGAGGCCACGCTGGATACTCCGGAGGCCCCCCTGCCGGTGCGTTTCACCATCCAGGCACTCCCAGACGCCGAAACGAACCCGGGATTCCTCGTCGAAGGGCAGGTCATCGCCACGCAGAAGCGGGTGGAAGAAGCCCTCGAAGCCAGCCAGCGGATGATCCGGGACGCCTTTGAGCATGCCGCCATCGGCAAGGCCCTGGCAACCCCCGACGGCAACATCCTGGAGGCCAACCAGGCGCTGGCACGGTTCCTCGGCCGCCCCATCGAACAGCTCATCGGCTGCAACCTGCACGACTTTTTCCCACCCGAAGACCGGGGTAAAGAGCAGGTGCTCCTGCAGGCCGTCCTCGACGGCGAGCGCGACACCTTCCAGATCGAGAAGCGGTTCCTCCACGCAGAGGATCGTCCCCAGTGGGGGCTCATGTCGGTGTCGGCCATCGAACAGGGCGCCTCCAGGCTGCTGGTCGTCCAGATCCAGGACATTACCGAGCGCAAACGCTATGAGGAAGCCCTGCGGGCCAGCCAGCTCCTCAACGCCGGGATCCTGTCCTCGCTGCACGATCTGATCGCCGTCCTGAACCCCAAGGGCGAAATCATCGCGATGAACCGGGCCTGGGAAGAGCAGGCCCGCCGGCGAAACGGCACGTTTGCGCGAACCGGCATCGGCGTCAACTACCTCGACATCTGCCGGCGCGCCTCGGACGAGGACGACTATGCCCGCCGGGCCCTCCACGGCATCGAGGCGGTGCTGCAGGGCAAGACGGCCTACTTCGAGATGGAGTATCCCTGTCCGGACGACCGGAAAGAAGTCTGGTACCTGATGACGGTGGTACCGTTCAAGGAACGGGGCGGGGTCGTCGTCTCGCATGCCGACATCACCCGGCGCCGGCAGGCCGAACACGAGCTGCGCATCAGCGAAGAACGGTACCGGATGCTCTTCGAGGCCGTCAAGGACGCGATCCTCCTCGTCGATGCCGAGACGCTGCGCATCCTCGACGCCAACCAGGCCGCACAGGCGCTCTACGGCTACTCGCTGGAGGAGCTACGCCGCATGCAGGCGACCGAGTTGTCGACGGATCCCGAGGGGACGCTCCGGGCCATCGAACGCGTGAAGCAAAAAGGCGACCATGACCTCTACATCAACGAACGGCAACACCGGCGCAAGGACGGCACCACGTTTCACGTCGAGATCTCTTCGGGCCCGATCACCATGGGCGGGCGACGCCTGATCAGCGCGGTCATCCGGGACGTGACGCGCCGCCACGAGGCCGAGGTCCTCCTGCGCCGGTCCCGTGAACAGCTGCGCCGGCTGGCGGCACGCCTCCAGTCGATCCGGGAAGAAGAACGCACCCGCCTCTCCCGCGAGGTCCACGACGTCCTCGGGCAGGCCCTGACCGGGCTGCGGATGGACGTCAGCATGCTCGAACGCCGGCTGGAGAACCCGTCGCCCGCCCTGCAGGAACGCCTGGCCCTCATGAAAGAGGCCCTCGACGATACGGTACAGGTGGTGCGCCGCATCGCCGCCGACCTGCGCCCCGGCGTCCTCGACGACCTGGGCCTGGTGGCGGCCCTGGAATGGGAGGCCCAGAAATTCGAGCAACGTACCGGCATCGCCTGCACCTTCGACGCCGAAACCGAGGCGCCGCCGCTCGACACCCAGCAGGCCACCGCGATCTTCCGCGTGGTGCAGGAACTGCTGACCAATGTGGCGCGGCACGCCGGTGCCACCGCCGTCCATCTCCGCATCCGCCAGACCTCCGACCGCCTGGAAGTCATCGTGCAGGATAACGGCTGCGGCATCCGGGAAGAGGACCTGTCCGAGGCCAAATCCCTCGGCATCCTGGGCATGCGCGAGCGTCTCCTCCCCTGGAACGGGCAACTCCACTTCGAAGGGCATCCCGGGCAGGGCACCACGGTTACGGTCCAGGTGCCCCTCGAACCCGTTTCAACCCAACCGCTTGAACAAGCTCAACCCTCATGACACGCATCCTGGTAGCGGACGACCACACCGTGGTGCGGCGTGGTCTGGTGCAGATCATCTCCGAAACGATGGACCTGAAGGTCACCGGCGAGGCCGCCACGGCCCGAGAGGTGCTCGACCTGGTCCGTCGCCAGCCGTTCGACGTCGTCGTGCTGGACCTGAACCTGCCGGACCAGAGCGGCCTGGACACCCTCAAGCAACTCAAGGCCGAGTTCCCGTCGTTGCCCGTGCTGGTGCTGAGCATGTACGGCGAGGAGCAGTACGGCCTTCGCGTGCTACGGGCCGGCGCGGCCGGCTATCTCACCAAAGAGAAAACGGCTGAAGAGCTCGTCCAGGCCATCCGCAAGGTGGCCGGCGGCGGGCGCTACGTCAGCGCGGCCATGGCCGACAGCCTCCTCGACCTGCTCGAGACCGACCCCGACCTGCCCCTGCACGCCACGCTCTCCGACCGCGAGTTTCAGGTGATGCGCCTGCTGGCCGAGGGCAAGTCCGTCACGGAAATCGCCGACATGCTCTCGCTGAGCGTCAAGACAGTGAGCACCTACCGGGCGCGTGTCCTGGAAAAAATGAACATGAAAAGCAACGCGGAACTGGCCCGCTATGCCCTGGAGCACGCCCTGATCCACTGACACGGCCCGGTCCCCGGCGTATATTTACGGTTCACGAGGGGTTGATTGCCGCGGCCGAAGCCGGGCACTCCGGCAGGGAAACGAACGGGCCTGCGAGGCACGCGCATGGTCGAAAACCGGAGCGAAAACTTTTCCCTGCTCGGCGAACGTGCCGATCGGGCACGTTACCGGCATTTCGTCGGGCGCCGTGCCGAACTGGAGCTCTTTGCGCAGGCGCTCCAGTCCGAGAGCGCACGCTTCTCCGTGCTGTACGTGTTCGGCCCCGGTGGGGTCGGCAAGACCGCCTTGCTCCGCGAATATGCCACGCTGGCGGCCGAACAGGGCCGTTCTGTTTACCGGCTGGACGGCCGTGACATGGAGCCCTCCCCGCAAGGTTTTCTCCTTGCCCTCTCGCAGGCCATTGACCCGGATGTGCCTCCCTTATCCCTGGACGCCCTGGCCGATCTGCCCCCCGCCGTGCTCCTCCTCGACACCTATGAGCGCCTGGCGGTCCTGGATGACTGGCTGCGCGAGGCGTTCTTGCCGGCGTTGCCTGCGCAGCTGCTGGTGGTCATGGCCGGCCGCCAGCCGCCCTCTGAACCCTGGTACACCGATCCCGCCTGGCGCGAGCTGGCGCGCGTGGTCTCCCTGCGCAACCTGCGCCCGGAAGAAAGCCGGCAGCTGCTGACCACGCTGCATGTGCCGGGAATGCTTCAAGAGGCAATTCTCGACGTCGCCTACGGGCATCCCCTGGCCCTGGTCTTGCTCGCCGACTGGCTGATGCTGGGCACAACCCGGGCGGAAGCCATCAGCCTCGAACACGCTCCAGACGTGGTCCACCTGCTGATGCAACGTTTCCTGCAAGACGTGCCCACCCCCGAGCATCGTCAGGCCCTCGAAGCCTGTGCCCTGGCTCGCGTAACCACCGAAGCCTTGCTGGTCGACGTGCTGGGAGAGGAAGCCGCGCCCCCCCTCTTCGCCTGGCTGCGCGGACTCTCTTTCATCGAGACCGGCCCGGAGGGCGTCTTTCCCCACGACCTGGTGCGCGACGCCGTGGAAGCCGACCTGCGCTGGCGCAATCCCGAAGTCTGGCGGCGGCTCTACCGCCAGGTGCGCCACCACCTGACCCGTCGCTTCTGGCACAGTAGCGGTCTTGCCCGTCAACAGGCTTTCTTCGACCTGATCTACTTGCAACGCCACCACCCCCTGATGAAGCCCTTCTACGACTGGCGGGCCCTGGGGGGTGCCTATCACGAGCCGGCCACCCCGCAAGATCACGCCCACATCCTGGCCATGGTCGAGCAGCATGAAGGCCCGGAATCGGCCCGCATTGCCGCCTACTGGCTGCAGCACCAGCCCCAGGCCTTCGTGATATTTCGAGGAGCTGATGCTCTCCCGGTAGGATTTACCGCGAACCTCTTGCTCGACACCGTCACCCCCCGGGACGAGCAGGCCGACCCGGCGCTACAGGCTATCCGGGCCTATATGCGGCGCTACGGCCCCCTTCGCCCCGGCGAACGCATCCAGATTGCTCGGTTCTGGATGGGTCGCGAGGTGTATCAGGCCCCCCTGACCCACAACATGATCACCCTGAACACCGTAGTCACCTGGCTGACCACCCCCAACCTGGCCTGGACGTTTTGCTGTATGGCCGATCCGGCTGCCTGGGAGGGCGTGTTTACTTACATCAATTTCTGCCGCGTTGCCGAGGCCGATTTCGAGGTGGGTGGCAGGCGTTACGGCGGCTTTGCCCACGACTGGCGTGTGGAGCCGTTGCCGGTCTGGAACGAAGTGATGGAGGAACGGGCCCTCAGCCTATCCGCCGACTGGCGGCCGGAGCCCGTCGGCCAGCCCGCTTCCCCGCCGCTGCTGGTGCTCTCCCAGCCGGAATTTGCCGAGGCGGTGCGCCGGGCGCTGCGTGATTTCGCCCGCCCGGATCGGCTCAGCGCCAACCCCCTGATGCGTTCCCGGCTGCTCAGGGATCGTTATGGACCGCAAGCGGATACCGAAGACCTGCAGGAGTTGATCGAAGAGGCGGCGAAAATGATGCAGGGTCATCCGAAAGACGATAAACTCTATCAGGCCCTGCGGCGCACCTACCTGCGCCCGGCCCCATCGCAGGAGAAAGCCGCCGAGCTGCTCGACCTGCCCTTCAGCACCTACCGTTATCATCTCCGCAAAGGCATCGAACGCGTCACCGAGTGGCTGTGGCGGCAGGAGCTGTACGGCGGGCCTGTGTCTGCGTACGAACGGGTATAACTGACTGATGTTACGCAGTAGGCGACGAAGCCGTCACGTTGCTTTCCTTTCGCTTCGTGGCGGGCCCCTCGACCAGGGAGAGGGCGACCCCCATCCCCCCTTCGGGGACCTTCCCCCTGCAGGGCCGCCGGGGGCGGCCAGGGGGAAGGGCTTGTATTGGCACGACGCGGTCTGAAAAGTCCCTCCCCATGCGAAGGGGAGGTGTCGCGAAGCGACGGAGGGGTAGTCCTGCTATCCCACAGGTTTCAACTGCGTAACATCAGTAACTGACACTCCTACCCCACTTCTTCTGCCTAATCCTGAAAGGGTTAGCAATATTTCGGCAGGTTTTCGCCTGGCACCCTGGCAAAAGCCGGCGCTATCGTCATCCCGGCAACAAGTAAACCGGCCAAACGCAGGTGGCGGGAGGCCGTAAAACGATCGTTCGTGAACGTTTGCAGAGGTGCCGTTATGACCAGACTCCCCCTTTTTCTCATCGCGACTACCTTCTCAGCCCTCATTCCGGTAACCACATATGCCCAGAAGGAAGCCCCGCAGCCCGAAAGACCCCTTGTGTACGAGTGGCTCTTTGATGTCACCGTGGAGTTGGAGCCGTCCCTCGTCATCGGACCAACCGGTGCAGGACAGCGAGAGGTCTATCCCATTCGGAGTGGTTCGATCGAAGGACCGCACCTCCAGGCTGAAATCCTTCCTGGAGGCAACGACTGGGTGCTCCGGCGGGAGGACGGCAGCCTGCTGCTGGATATTCGCTCCGTGGCCAGAACCCGTGACGGGAACCTGATTAGCGCCGCCGGTCGCGGCTACTTCTCGTTGACTCCCCAGGGGATACAGCAGATGCAGGAAGGAAAACCGGTGCCCGCTTCTGAACAGTATTTCCGTGTGGCCTACACATTCGAGGCCGGCGCCGAGCCTTACGCCTGGCTCAATCGCACCCTCACGGTGGGGGTAGGTGAATTTCGCCCCGGTTGGGTGAAGGTGAGCGTCTACGCCATTCGTTGAAGCTGCAGGGAAGGATGGCAATCGTCATGAGCATGAGAAGATCCACCACCACAACCACCAACTCGGCTGAGGTGAACCGAGGCCAGGTCATCCACCAGGGCATCCGCTCCCCCTATCTGGAGAGCGGCAACCGGCACAGCGATGAAGCCGTCGTCTTTGTCCACGGCAACCCTGGCTCGTCGGAGGACTGGCGCGACCTGGTGGGCCGGGTGGGCAGCTTCGCCCGGTCCGTGGCCCCGGATATGCCCGGCTTCGGCCAGGCGGACAAGCCCAAAGACTTCGACTACACCGTGGAAGGCTACGCCCGCCACCTGGAGGGCATCCTCAACCACCTGGGCGTGCAGCGGGCGCACCTGGTGCTGCACGACTTCGGCGGGGCGTGGGGCCTGGCCTGGGCGGCCCAGCATCCCGAGCGGCTCCTCAGCGTGACCCTGATCAACATCGGCCTCATGCCCGGCTACCGCTGGCACTACCTGGCCCGCATCTGGCGCACGCCGCTTCTCGGCGAACTCTTCTTTGCCACCACCACCCGCACGGCCTTCGGCCTGTCGCTCCGGCACGGCAACCCCCGCGGCCTGCCCAAAGCCATGGTGGACCGGATGTACCGCGACCTGGACCGGGGCACCAAGCGGGCGGTGCTGCGCCTCTACCGGGCCACGAACAACCCCGGCCAGATGGCCGAAATGCTGGGGCCGCTCTTCCGGCAACTGGACGTGCCGGCCCTGGTCATCTGGGGCGCGGCCGACCCGTACGTGCCGGTGCGTTTCGCGGAGCGCCAGCGGGCGTTCTTTCCCCGTGCCCGGATCGTCATTCTGGAGCAGAGCGGCCACTGGCCCTTCGCCGACGACCCGGAATCGGTGGCCGGTGCGCTCATTCCGTTCTTGCAAAAGCAACCGGAGGCGTAAAGGAGACAACCATGTCAGGTCGAAACCATGCCGTCGTCATCGGCGCCAGCATGGGCGGGCTGCTGGCCGCCCGGGCGCTGGCCGACTTTTACCAGCAGGTGACCCTCATCGAGCGGGACGCCTTCCCGCCCATCGGCGAGAACCGCAAGGGGGTACCCCAGGGCTGGCATACCCACGTGCTGCTCTTGCGGGGCGGTGAGGTTCTGGAGGGCATGTTCCCCGGCCTGACCGCCGACCTGATGGCACGGGGCGCGCCATTCCTCGACCGGCCCGAGAAGGAGCTGATCTGGTTCGACGGCGGCGGCTATCACGCCCGTTTCACCAATGAGGACGGCCGTCTCGGCGCGCTGTGCGTCAGCCGGCCCCTGCTGGAAGGGTATGTGCGGCAGCGGCTGCTGGCCCTGCCCCATGTGATGGCCATCGAACAGTGTGACGCGCTGGGGCTGGTGCCGTCGGAGCGCGGCGGGCGGGTGCGTGGGGTGCGCCTGCTGCGCCGGGCCGGCGGCAGCGCCGAAGAGGTGCTGGAGGCGGATCTGGTGGTGGACGCCACGGGGCGGGGGTCCCGGGCGCCGAAATGGCTGGAAGAGATGGGCTACGCCCCGCCGGAGGAGGAGCAGGTGACCATCCATGTGGGCTACAGCACCCGGCTTTACCGCCGCCCGTTGGAGCAGCAGAACGGCGTCAAAGCGATCCTGATTACGCCTTCACCTCACTTGAAGCGAGGCGGTGTGATGCTGCCCCAGGAAGGCGAACGCTGGATCGTTGGCTTGGTCGGGTATCGAGGCGATTATCCACCGTCGGATGAGGCGGGTTTTCTGGCCTTTGCCCGGAGCCTGGCTGCTCCCGATATTTACGACATGATAAAAGATGCGGAGCCGCTGTCAGACATCATCACCTACCGCTTCAAGGCCAGCCTGCGTCACCGTTACGAACGGCTGACTCGTTTCCCGGAAGGCTTTCTGGTATTCGGGGACGCGCTGTGCAGCTTCAACCCGATTTATGGTCAGGGAATGTCGGTGGCGGCCATGGAGGCGCGCGACCTGCAGGATGAACTGCGGCGGGGAAACGAAGCGTTGTGGCGGCGTTTCTTCCGCCGGGTGGCGCGGAGCATCGACATGCCCTGGCAGATCGTCGTGAGCGGCGACCTGCGCTTCCCGGAAGCGGAAGGGAAACGCACGCCGGCCATCCGCTTCATCAACGCCTACATGGCGCGGCTGCACCAGGCGGCACACCGGGACCCGGTGGTGGCCCGGGCCTTCAACGAGGTGGCCGGCCTGGTGGCGCCGCCCCAGAGCCTGATGCGGCCGGGCATCGTGTGGCGGGTGTGCAGTCACGCTTCTTAACCCTGTCGTCGCAGGGCAGCCCGGGCAACGGACCACCGGCAGGGTCCGTGCGAGCACGCATCACCGGTCCGGCGTCTCTCGTCACGTCCCACCGAGACATGAAAACGCCCCGAAAAGGTCCGGCCGATTCGGGGCGTCCTGCGAGGCTGCCCTGCCAGGATTCGAACCTGGAACCCCCTGATCCAGAGTCAGGTGCTCTGCCAATTGAGCTACAGGGCAAAGATAGCTTGCAAGCTACGGCGGTTTATCGCGATTCGCAAACGAACGGTTCCCCGCCGCCCCGGCTGTCACCGATCTTTATCGACTCTTAAACGTCCGTCACGGTTGCCAGGGCATCGACGGCTTCGACGGGCACCCCGCGCCAGGCGGCCACCTGCGCGACGATCTGCCCCCGAACCCGGTCCCGCAACGCGGCCGTGTCCCCGGAGCGAAGGCCGGCCGTCTCCACCGGCGGCAGCACCCTGAGCCGGATCGTCGAGGGTTCTCCGAAACGCCAGCTATCTTTCGGCAGGGCGTTGAAGCTGCCGTCGAGCACCAGCGGCAGCACCGGCACGCCGGCCTTGATCGCCAGGCGAAAAGCCCCGTCGTTGAATGCATAAACCCGTCCGTCGCGGGAGCGCGTGCCCTCCGGAAAGAACATCACCGAGCACCTGTTTTCGAGCACCCGTCGCGCCGCCACCAGCACCCGCGCCCGGCTCATCTGCTCGCCCCGTTCCACCGGGATGTCGCCCGCCAGCCGCATCATCCACCCCACCACCGGTACCCTGAACAGCTCGGCCTTCGCCACCCACTTCATGTCCCAGGGCAACCGGCTGATGACGGGAATATCTACATTCGACTGGTGGTTGCATACCACCACATAGGGACGGCGCGGGTCCTCGATCCGCTCGCCGGAGACCTCCACCCGCCAGAACGGGTTGACCCGGGTCATGGCCGCCCCCAGGCGCCGGAACCACCGACCCGTGGTATAGCGGGCCGGATCCCGGTCGAACAGGCGGATGAGGGCCAGCAGTGGCAGCCAGAGCAGGATGAGGAGCACATTGGAAGACCAGACCCAGAGGGAGCGGAGGGTGGTCATGACGGATCGTTCGGGTTGAGCGACACAGGGGAACCGGAAAGAAACGTCCGGACGGCCACGGACGTTTCACCGGCCCGCGCGGTGCTGGCTCCCCCCGCGAATGCATCAGGCCCCTCGACCCTGCGCGAGGTGCCCTGTGCGCCCACCCCAGGCCGGCACCGGTGCGACCGTAGCGGCTCCCTCCGCCCCGGCAAACGACGCCCGGAGCACGGAGGCCACCCGCTGCAGGAACGGCTCCAGCATACCCCGCCGCTGGGGTTCGGGCAGCCGCTCCCGCCAGAAGGCCGCCGTGCGACGCAACCGCCCGGCGACCTCGGCCAGCGCCACGGGAACGGGCGGTTCCGCGCACACCGGCTCCCGGAAAAGCACGCCGTCCCGGCGACCGAGGAAAACACGGGCCAGACGGGCGTTCGACGCGGCATGAGCGGCCACGAGGCGCTCGCGGGTGGCCGGATCGAACAATGAGAAGGGCCCATGCGGGCGGCGCTCTCCCGTCGCCTGCAACAGCTGGGCGAGCAGCTTCCGCTCGTTCCCGTCGAAGACGGCGTTGCACCGGCGCGCGATCTCCACGGCCACCCGGTCGTAGCCCACTCCCACCGGCGACGACGGCTCTCCTTCTTCCGGCCACGGCATCCCGGCGACGGTGAAAAAATCCAGCACGGTATCGCCCCCGGCAAGCTGAGCCCGCTCGTAGGGTCGCACGTGTACCCGCTCGCGGCCGAAGTAGGCGGCAAAGGCCTCGGCCAGCCGGTACCAGTCGTAGGTGACCGGGTCGAGGCCGGCCAAGAACGTGCGGGCGTCCCACGTCTTTCCGGCCCGGACGGCCTCGGCATAACGCGACTCGAGGAAGAGATCCTGGCGGCGTACATAGAGGAACACGTCCGTCTCGAAGGAACGGGTGACGTGCCGGAGGTTGTGCGCCAGGCGACCGGCGTCTGCATAGCCGTTACAGGCCCTGCCGGAAAAGCCTTCGCAGCTCCAGATGAGCGTCCCGGCGCGGACACGACGGGCCAGTGCCTCCACCCGATCACATTCCAGATCGAGTCTCACCTTGAAAGCCGGCTCGAGCGCGTGCAGGGTCCGGTGATACGCCGGGCTCGCCGGCCAGAACGCATAGCCCGCCCTTTGCAGGAGGTTGGTCTGCCCGGCGAGCACCCGCTGAAGCGCCCGTGCGCCCGTCCTGTGCGTACCGATGTGAAGGAGGAGCCGCCTGACCATGTGAAGCCGCCCCGAAGCATCCGTGAAGATTTCGTGCGTCGTTCCCCGTGTTTCGACAACTTCCGTTCCACTTGCCCCACGCCGGTGGGGAAATCCCTTGCCGGAGTGAACCGTAATACCGAAGTTCGCGGAGCACGCTGATTCGTCATCATGCGCCGCGTGCACGCGCGGTCCACACGGCATGCCCGAACACACGCACGAACGGTGGATGCGCCGGTGCCTGGAGCTGGCGGCGCGGGGGGCCGGGCATGTCAGCCCGAACCCGATGGTGGGCGCGGTGCTCGTCGGGCCGGACGGGCGACGGCTGGGAGAAGGCTGGCACCGGGTCTACGGCGGCCCGCACGCCGAGGTCTTCGCCATCGAGGAGGCCGAACGACGGCACGGCGCGGCAGCCCTGCACACGGCCACCCTCTACGTCAACCTGGAGCCGTGCAGCCACCACGGCAAGACGCCGCCGTGTGCCGACCTCATCGTGGCGAAGGGCATCCCCCGCGTGGTGGTGGGGATGGAGGACCCCTTTCCCGCCGTCTCGGGGCGCGGGCTGGCCCGCCTGCGCGCCCACGGGGTAGCCGTCACGACCGGCGTGCTGGAGGCGGCCTGCCGCCGGCTGAACGAGGCGTTCGTCCACCACGTACGGACAGGCCGGCCGCTCGTCACGTTGAAGGTGGCCCAGACGCTCGACGGCCGCGTCGCCACCGCCACGGGTGATGCCCGGTGGATCTCGGGCGAGGCGGCCCGGCGGCTCGTACACCGCTGGCGGTCCGAGCTCGATGCCGTGCTCGTGGGCAGCGGCACGGCCCGCGCCGACGACCCGGCCCTGACGGTCCGCCACGTCGCGGGGCGCCAGCCGGCACGCCTCGTGCTCGACCGCACCGGCACGCTCCCCCCCACCCTCCGCCTGTTCACCGACGAGCATGCCGCCCGCACCGTCGCCGTCGTCGGGCCGGAGGCTGCCCCGCCTTATGCCCGGGCTCTCCTCCGCGCCGGCGGCGCCCTCCTGCACCTCCCCACCGCCGGCGGTCACCTCGACCTCCCGGCCCTCCTCGACCGGCTCGGCCGGGACGGCGGGCGCGACGGCGGGCGTCCCCTCCAGTCCCTCCTCGTCGAAGCCGGCCCGGGCCTGGCCTCGGCCCTCTTCGCCCAGGACCTCGTGGACCGCTACTTCGTCTTCATCGCCCCCAGAGTCCTCGGCGGCGGGCTACCCGCGCTCTCCCTTCCCGGCCCCGAGCGCATGGCCGAAGCCCGCACCTTCGCCGAACACCGCTGGACCCGCACCGGCGACGACCTGCTCTTCCAGGGCTACCGCCATCCTGTTTCGTAAACGCACCATGGCCCCACAACGCCCCGGCCATTTGCTCACTCCACACCCAGGGTGGCGGGGTCGACTTCGACGAGCTTGCTTTTGAGAAAGGCCAGCGTCCGGGACGGGAATTTTCGGACGAGGCGGTAGTCGTGTGTGGCCATGAGCACCGTCATCCCCTGGCGATGCAGGCCCAGGAGCAGCTTCTGGATCTCGTCGGCGACGGCGGGGTCGAGGTTGCCGGTCGGTTCGTCGGCCAGCAGGATCCACGGCTCGTTGACGATGGCCCGCGCAATGACCACGCGCTGCTGTTCACCGCCCGAGAGCTCGTGCGGATAGCGCTTGCGCTTGTGGCTCAGCCCCACCCGCGCCAGCACCTGCAGCACCCGGTTTTTCACCATCGCGCCCCGCTTCCCGGTGGCGTAGAGGGCGAAGGCCACGTTGTCGAAGACGTTCCGGTCCGGCAGGAGCTGGAAGTCCTGGAAGACGATCCCGAGCGAGCGCCGCAGGTAGGGGATTTCGCGGGGCTGGATGGTGTCGCTGCGGTAGTCCCCTACCCGGACCAGCCCGGCATCCGGCTTCAGGTCCATGTACATCAGGCGCAGCAGTGTCGTCTTGCCGCTGCCGGTGGGGCCGATGAGGTAGACCATCTCGCCCCGGTCGATGCGCAGCGAGAGGTCTTCGAAGACCGTGCGCCGGGAGCCGTCCGGGAGCGGATGGGAAACCGTGACGTTTCGTAGCTCGATCACGATGGTTCCGTAGGTGTCGAACGTTGCGAGAAGCGGTGCCTCGCCCGCTCAGGGACGGGCCGGCGGCCGTCGTGCGACCCAGTGGATCCGCTCGGAATCCGCGTGGGCCGGCTCGTGCGTGAACCCGTCGTAGGCCGCCACGACCTCGAACCCGGCCGCCTCGACCGGCCCGCGGACTTCCTCCATCGTATAGGCGCGCTGCACATGCGCCTCGAAGAAGGATTGCCCGGCCACGGTGATCTCGAACGTCGTCGTATGCAGGCGGCGCCCGGGGTCGTAATGGCTCGTACGCCGGAACGCGAACGCATCCGCCCCGCCTTCGTCCTCGAAGAAGGCCTCGTTGTTGAGGGAGTTGGCGGGGGTGCTCTGGTCGAAGACAAAGAGGCCGCCGGGCTTGAGGGCCCGGAAGGTGCACCGGAAAAGATCGTGCAGGCGGGCTTCTTCCAGAAGATAGTTCAGCCCGTCGTAGAGCAGCACGACGGCGTCGACGGGCGTTTGCACGCGGTAGTTGGTGAAGTCGGCGACCTCGAACTGGATGGAGGGCCCCAGCAGCTCGGCCTTGGCCCGGGCCACGCGGATCATCTGGGGCACGGCGTCGGTGCCGGCATAGCGATACGGCCCCAGCGGGGCCAGCTCGAAGGCAAGCGAACCCGTTCCGCACCCCAGTTCGAGGATCGTCTCCACGTCGCCGTGGTGGCGTTCGAGCAACTCGTGCACGTAGGCCGCCCAGAGCGCGTAATCGACGTGTTCCATCACCACGTCGTAGCCGGCGGCCAGCACCGTGTAGGGCGGCACCTGACGAGGTTCTTTCGAAACGGGAGTCGGCATGGTCGGGCGTCGGGGCTCGGGTTGTCTGCGGCCCGGCGGGCCGCGCCCGCTCAACCGGTCTTGCGGGGCCGGTGGGCGGCGCGGCGTCGGGCGATGTCGATGGCGAGAAAGATCGCGCTGCGCATGCTGCGGGGGGAGGCCTTGCCCTGCCCGGCGATGTCGAAGGCCGTGCCATGGTCCGGCGACGTGCGCACCAGGGGCAGCCCGGCCGTGAAGTTGACCCCGGCATCGAAGGCGAGGGTTTTGAAGGGGATGAGGCCCTGGTCGTGGTACATGGCCAGCACGGCATCGTATTGCCGGTAGGCACCCACGGCGAAGAACCCGTCGGCCGCCAGCGGGCCGAAGACCAGGTAGCCCCGGTTGCACGCCTCGTCGACGGCCGGGAGGATGACCTCGATCTCCTCGCGCCCCATGACCCCGCCGTCGCCGGCGTGCGGGTTCAGGCCGAGCACGGCGATGCGCGGGCGTGCGATCCCGAAATCCTCGGACAGGCTCCGGCTGATGATGTCCACCTTGTCCAGGATGGCCTCTTTCGTCACCAGCTTCGGGACATCCCAGATCGGCACGTGGCCGGTCACCAGGCCGACGCGCAGCCGGTCGGCCACCATCATCATGGTGTAGCGTTCGCAGCCGGCCCGCCGGGCGATGAACTCGGTGTGGCCCGGCTCCCGGATGCCCGCCCGGTTGATGGCTTCCTTCGAGATCGGCGCCGTCACCATGGCGTCCACCCTGCCTTCCAGGCACAGGTCTGCGGCCCGGGCGACGGCCCGCATGGACAGGCGCCCGGCGACGGCGGAGACGCGCCCGAACTCTACCGGGCAGGACTCTCCCCCGGTCGCGTCGAGCACCGTGAGGACGTCCTCCGGCCAGTGGGCGGGCACGTCCCGCACCTCCTGCAGCTCGGGCAGGGACAGGCCCAGCACCCGGGCGTGCGTCCGCAGCACGTCGGCCGAACCGATGATGACCGGTTGCATGTACTTCATCAGGCGCGAATCCACCAGGCAGCGAAGCACCACCTCGGGGCCGATCCCGTTCGGATCGCCGAGGGTGATGGCCAGGCGGGGCCGCCGGCCCGGTCCGTCCCGATATGCGGTCTCGTTTTCCATCATGGCCTCCTCACCCGGCACAGGCGCACCCCTTCGCCGCCGGCCTCAACGCTTGCGAGGACGGGCATAGTCGCGGAGAAACTCCACGAGCAGGCGTACCCCGAAGCCGGTCCCCCCCCGTGGCCGGTACGGCTTGGCCTCCTTGAGGAAGGAAGGCCCGGCGATATCCAGATGGATCCACGGGTACGCGACGAAGTGTTCGAGGAACTTGGCCGCCGTGATGGAGCCGGCCGCCCGGCCGCCGATGTTCTTCAGGTCCGCCACGGGGCTTTCGAGCAGCCGGTCATAGTCCTCGAACATGGGGAGCGGGTGCACGCGCTCGCCGCTCCGCTCGCCGGCGGCCTGCATGCGGGCGAGTCGTTCGGAGGCGCCCTCGCCCTCGTTCGTCATCACCGCCGCGCACACGTCCCCGAGGGCCACCACGGCGGCCCCGGTCAGGGTGGCCAGGTCGATCACCAGCTCCGGCCGGTAGGTCCGGGCGTAAGAGAGGGCATCGGCCAGGATCATGCGCCCTTCGGCGTCCGTGTTGAGCACCTCGACGGTCTTGCCCGAATGCATGCGGACGACCTCGCCCGGCACATAGGCGTTCTCGCCGGGGCGGTTGTCCGTGGCCGGAATGAGGCCGACGACGTAGAGCGGCAATTCGAGCCGGGCCAGGGCTTCCATCACCCCGACGACGGCCGCCGCCCCCGCCATGTCCGACTTCATGAACTCCATCGAGCCCTCGGTCGGTTTCAGCGAGAGCCCGCCGGTGTCGAAGACGACGCCCTTGCCCACGAGCACCACGGGCCGGTCGTTGACGGCCTGCTCGGGCCGCCACGTCATGACGGTGAACGTCGGCGGCTCGGTGCTGCCCCGGTTGACGGCCAGCAGCCCGCCCATGCCTTCCTGCTCGATGAGGGCCTTGTCCCAGACGTCGGCCTCGTAGCCGTACTTTTTGGCCGAGCGTTCGATGGCGCGGGCCAGCAGGGTGGGCGTCTTCTCATGCGGCGAGAGGTTGACCAGATCGCGCGCCGTGTAGACACTCTCGGCCAGGATGCGGGCCCGCTCGGCGCCCCGGCGGCAGGCCTTATCCTCCCCGGCGCTGTGCACCACGAGCCGTTGCGGGCCCGCCCACGCGTTCTCCTCCGTCTTGTACCGTCGAAAACGATAGGCGGCCAGCATGAAGCCCTCCACCAGGGCCTGGCTCGCCACTTCGGCGTCGAGGCGGCCGGCGAGATCCGCCTCGGGTACGGCCAGGCCGACGGTCTCGGCCTTCACCTTCTCGGCAAAGTCCACCCCCGCGGCCGATGCCCGGCGCAGGTGCTCGGCCGTGACGGCGGCGGCCGGCCCCATCCCGACGAGGGCCAGCCGGCGTGCCCGGGCCTGCTCGGGATAGAGCAACACCCCGCTCTCCAGCGCCCCGCTCACGTCGGCGGCACTCCGCGCCACCACCGGATCGAGGACTTCCCGGAACGTCGCCAGCGCGGCCTCCACCCCGTCCTCCGGCACGAGGACGATCAACAGGTCGACGTCGAGCTCGCGCAGCGGGATGGTCGTAACGGAAATCTTCATAGGTTAGGCGTTTCTGGACTTCAGATCGAGCAAAGACGCCAGGTAGGCCTCGTCTTCGGGCGAGAGCACCCCGTCGTCGGGTGCCCGGCCGGCTGCGCCGCAACCGGCGGTGGCCGTCTCCGGGCCGAAATCGATGAAGCGGGGCGCCGCATCGACCACCTCCCGGATGGTCTCCTCCAGCCCCTTGCGCACGAACGCTCCAGAAGCGTTGCGATGCCCGCCGCCGCCGAAGTGCTGGGCCCACTCATGCACATACGCATCCCCTTTCGAGCGAAAGCTGACCTTGGTTCCCCGCTCCGTCTCGATGAAGAGCAGCGCCACCCGCACCCCCTCGATGGACAGCACGTAGTTGACGAAGCCCTCCGTCTCCTGCACGTCGGCACCGATCTCCCGGAGGGTGCGCTGGGGCACGACCAGGTAGCCGAGCTGCCCGCCGTACCGAAGCGAGAGGGTGTCCAGCGTCCGGCTGAGCAGGCGCAACCCTTCCACGCTGCGCGTGTCGAAGATGGCGGCGTGAATCGGCGCCGGCTCGATCCCGCCCCGCTCCAGCAGGTCGGCAACGATCCGGTGCACCTCGGCCGTCGTGGAGCTGTACCGGAACGAACCCGTATCGGTCATGATGGCCACGTAGAGGGCCGTCGCGAGCGCGGCATCGATCAGGCCGGGGTCATGCGCAACGATGAGTTCGTAGACCAGCTCCCCCGTGGACGAGGCCGACTCGCGCCGGTACTGGAGGTCGAACCAGGACTCGGGCGTGGGATGATGGTCGATGAGCACCTTCACGGCCGGGCTGCTGCGCACCGCCGCCCCCATCTTACCCAGGCGCTCCTCGGTGTTCGTGTCCAGCACGACGATCACCTCCGCCCCGGCCAGGATCTCCAGCTGGCGCAGCGCCCCGTCGAAAACTTCCACCGCGTCGGTCCCCGGCATCCAGCTCAGGTTGTACGGCGGGGCATCCGTGTTGATCAGGTGCACCTCCTTCCCCAGCTTCCGCAAAAAGTGACCGAGCGCCAGCTGCGAGCCCAGCGCGTCGCCGTCGGGTCGGGTGTGGGTGGTGACGACAAAGCGGTCATGATCGAGAAAAAGCGATACGAGCTGATGGATCATTCGAGGTCTCCTGCCTTCTTTTCGAGCCTAGACTAAACGCGGCCCTCCGGCAAAGGTTCGTCGGGCGGCCCGGACGCGAACCGGGAGGTTAGATTGCACGGGGCGAGGGTGTTTTAAGAAAAAATCCCTGCACAGCAAGCCATGCCGAGCGAACCCGCTCCTCCCGCACCCGATCCCGCCACGCCGGCCGGCACGGGCCGCGAACCGGATGGCCCCCGCTATCCGTTCGACGAGTCCCGCGGGCCGGCCCTCCACGAACCGGCGGCCGCCCGCCGCGTCCCGGAAGCCTTCGTCCAGGACCTCTGGGCGACGCAGCGCTTCCCGCCCGGCACGCTGAAGACGACCGCCGGCGAGACGGTGGCCGTGCTCGATCCCGGGCAACCCAACCCGGACGGCGGGCCCGACTTCCTCGGGGCACGCCTGCGCCTGGGCGGCATGGCCTGGGCCGGCGACGTGGAGGTGCACGTGACCTCGGGCGGCTGGGTCGAGCACCGGCACGACCATGACCCGCACTACAACACCGTCATCCTCCACGTCGCCCTCTTTTCCGACCTCTGGACGGGCCGCCTGCACCGGGCCGACGGAACCCTCCTTCCCGAACTCATCCTCCTGCCCCACCTGACCGCCCCGCTCCGCACCCTGCTGCACCGGTTCCACACCCGCCCCCCCGACGCGCTGCCGTGCGCCGACGGCTGGCCCGGCGTGCCCGAAAAGATCAAGACGACCTGGATCCACCATCTGGCCCGCGAACGACTGGCGGGCCGCCGGCGCCGGCTCGAGGCGGCCTACCTCGTCCGGCCCGACCTCGAAGCGCTGCTGCACGAACGCCTCTTTGCCGCGCTGGGCTACGCCCCGAACGCCGAACCGATGCAGGCCCTGGCCCGCCGCCTCCCGCTGTCCCTGACGCGCCGGGTCCGCGACCCGCTCGACCTCGAAGCCCTGCACTTCGGCACGGCCGGGCTGCTCCCCGACCCGGCCCAGCTCCTGAAGGCCGACCGTGCAACGGCCGACTACGTGATGGACCTCCGGGAACGCTTCGACCGGCTGCGCCATACCCTCGCAACCGAGGTGGTTCCGATGGATCGCACGCAGTGGCGGTTCTCCCGCCTGCGCCCGGCCAACTTCCCCACCCTGCGCATCGCCCAGGGCGTGGCCCTGCTCCGAACCCTCCTGCACCGGGATCCCCTCGGCATCCTGCCGGCAACCCTCCGCGAAGCCGACCCCGTCGCGGCTCTCCGGTCGCTGCTGTGCGTCCGCCCGGGACCGTTCTGGGAAACCCACGTCCGGCTCGACCGGCGCACCCGGCCCCGGAACCCCGCCCTGGGCCTGAGCCGGGCGGACGGGATGATCGTCAATGCCGTCGTGCCCGTACTGCTCCTGCTGGCGGAACAGACCGGGGCTCCCCCGCTCGAAGCGGCCCTCGTCGAACTGCTGGAACGGCTGCCCGCCGAGGACGACCGGGTCGTCCGGCGTTATGCCGGGCTCGGCACCCGCCCGCGCAACGCCCTGGAAACCCAGGGCCTGCAACAGCTCTACCGCACGCGCTGCCTGGCCGGGCATTGCCTCACCTGCCCCGTCGGCCGTACCCTGATCGAAGGGACCGGCGACCCGGCCCCGCCCGCGTGAAACGACCGGGAAAAGCCGGCCCGGCCCCCCTCACCGCTTGCGGATGAACACCCGCTCCCGTTATTTCGAGGCCGGCTTTCCCGCACCCTCCTACGGTTTCATCGTCGTGCTCATTCGCCTCGTCCGCATGACCTTCCGGCCCGATCGCCTGGACGACTTCCGGGCGCTCTTCGAGATGGCGGCCCCCCACATCCGGGCCTACCCGGGGTGCCTGCACCTCGAACTCTGGCAGGACGTACGCTTTTCCAACATCCTCACGACCTGCAGCCACTGGGAAACCCCTGAAGCCCTCGAAGCCTACCGGAGAAGCCGGCTGTTCCGGGACACCTGGGCCCGGACGACTCCGCTTTTCGCCGCACCACCCGTGGCCTACAGCCACCTTCCCACCCTGATCGTCCCGGCACCGTAGGCTTACTTTCCCCGGCTTCCTGCCGATACCCCCGGAGAGGCCGCCGTTTTCCGGCCTCATCCACCCGCCCCCTCCCGTCCCGAATGCAGTGCGCACCACCGGCCCGTATATCCTCATGACCGTTTCCTCGATGCGACGCCTCCCCGTTACCGCAACCGTCCCTCGAGGATAAAGTCCAGCGTGCCATGGCTCTATCTCCTCCCAAAACGGCCACCATCAAAGTGGAACGACAGCCGGATCTGGAGGTGCGTTTCCCACCGCTGCCGCGCACGGTCACGGCCGTTTCCAACCTGCTGGCCCAGCGTGCCGAGGTACCCGACACCCCGGAACTGGTTCGCATCATCCACAACGACCCGGTGATTGCCGCCGCGGTCCTGCGCCGTGTCAACTCGGCCTACTTCGGGGTGCGCCGGCACGTCAGCGACGTCAAGAAGGCGGTATACCTGCTCGGTTTCGTGGAAGTCTGCAACATCGTCCTGTCGGCGGCCATGATGAAGCTGCGGGACGTGGTGTCCACCGAGGGGCAGGTCCACATCTTCGACCAGATCATGCAGTCGAGCGTCGGAGCGGCCTCCTACGCCCGGGAGATCGCCAGCTTTCTGCACCTGCCGGATGCCGAGACGGCCTTCACGGCGGGGCTGCTACACAACGCCGGGCGCCTGGTTTTCCTCTACAACCGGCCCGATGCGTACGAACGGCTGTGGATGGGAAATGAAAACGGCCTTTTCCCGCCGCCCGAGGCGGAGCGCGCCCTCTTCGGCCTCGACCACATGCGGCTCGGCCATATCGCGGCGAACCACTGGGAGTTGCCCCACGAGGTCGGCGAGATCATCGGCGCCTACCTGACGCCGGGTCACATCCAGGATCCGGCCCGGCGCCTGCTGGCCCTCACCGTCGCCGTGGCGGCCTCCGCCACGGAGCAACTCTGCATGACCCCCGGCGACGGCCGGCTGCGCTTCGAAGCCAAGACGGCCCTGCGCATCCTGGCCCGCAGTGTCGGCCGGGACGCGACCGAACTGATCGAGCTGATCGAATCCAAGCGCGAGCCGGTAACAGCGTACATCGCCCTGATGACGCACGGTGCCTGAGGAAGGGGCGACACGACAGCGCCCGGCACGGGCCGCGTTCAGCCCGCAGCCCGCCCCCGGTACCGGGCAAGCAGGTCCTCGGCGCTCGGTACGATCAGCGTCGCCTCGATGCGGGCATAATAGGGCGGCACGGCCTGATAACCGCTCAACAGCCGCACGACGTGCGGCATCGTATCCGGATAGGCCATCGCCACCAGCAGGTTCCGATATCGATCCCGGATCAGGCTCTGCTCCGAAACGACGGCGCCGAGGGCGCGGCTGAGCGTCCGGTAGGACGCGTCCTCCCCCAGGGCTTCGAGCCGGGCCCGGTGTTCTTCCAGCAACGCGGCGTGCCGCGTCACGGTCTGCTCGTAGGCGTCCACATAGGCCGCCAGCGCCGGGGCCGCCGCCGCGACCTCCCGGAGCAGGCGGGCATCCGCACGGGCCCGTTCGAGCTCGTCGGCAAACCGCTCGACGGCGGTCCGAAGTTGTGTACGGGCCGCCTCCTCCGACCCGTAGCCGCCGTACGTCCGGCAGCCGGCCAGCAGCAGCACGGCAAGCAATCCTTGCAGCGGAAGCGATACGGGAATCTTCATTTCGTTTTTTTCAGGTTCGACAGGGCAGCGACACACGCTCGCACGGGAGAATATGCGGCAGGACGCCGTTCGATGCCGCGGACCCGGCACGAATTCGGCACTTTTTAACCGGAGTCGTTCAGATGATCGTATCGTCCGGGATCTCCACGTTCTTGGGGATGACCACGATGCCGTCGCGGATGTAGAAGTTGGGTCCCTCGCCTTCCTGCACGTTGTCCCGGTTCTTGATGATGCAGCGTTTCCCGATACTCACGTTCCGGTCGATGATGGCGCCTTCGATGTACGACTCCTCGTCGACCCCCGGCCGCGCCGGTCCCTCGGCCGGATCCCGGAGCGAGACGTCGTGCCAGGGGAAATAGTCGGCCCCCATGAAGATGGTGTTTTTGATGGTGGTGTTGTGCCCGATGACCGAGCGCAGGCCGATGACCGAGTTCGAGATCTGGCTGTTGACGATGATGCTGGCCTCGGCGATGATCGAGTCCTGGATGTAGGAACTCTGCACCTTGGCCGGCGGCAACATCCGCGCATTGGTGTAGAGGGGGCGTCTGGGGTTGTAGATGTCGAAATCGGGGTAGCGACGGGCCAGCATCAGGTTGGCCTCGTAGAAGGAGCGGATCGTCCCGATGTCGCTCCAGTAGCCGGTGAAGGGGAAACTGACCACCCGGTGGCTCTTGATGGAGCCCGGGATGATCTCCTTGCCGAAGTCGTGCGCCTTTTCATTGGCCTCCAGGAGCTCGCGCAGGACGCCCCGGCTGAAGACGTAGATCCCCATCGAGGCCAGGTAGATGCGCCCCTGCTGCTGCATTTCCTCGCTGACCTCGCTCTCCTTGCCGGGCAACTCCTCCGGTGCCGGTTTTTCGTAGAACTCGGAAATGACGTTGTGCTCTTCCGTCTTGAGGATGCCGAAGCCGGGCGCCTCGTCGGCCGTCACCGGGATCGTGGCGATGGTAATATCCGCCTCATGCGCCTTATGATGCTCGACCATTTCCCGATAGTCCATGGTATAGAGCTGGTCGCCGGAGAGGATCAGCACGTAATCGTACCGGTAGTTCGACACGTGGATCATGCTCTGGCGCACGGCATCGGCCGTTCCCTGAAACCAGTCCCGGGAATAAGGGGTTTGCTCGGCTGCCAGGATGGCGACGAACCCCTGCCGGAACTGGTCGAAGCGATAGGCCCGGGCGATGTGCCGGTTCAGGCTGGCCGAGTTGAACTGGGTCAGCACGAAAATGCGGGAGATGTCCGAGTTGATGCAGTTCGAGATGGGTACGTCGATCAGGCGGTACTTGCCGGCCAGCGGCACGGCGGGCTTGGCGCGGTGCTTCGTCAGGGGGAAGAGCCGCGTACCGGCGCCGCCCCCCAGGATAATCGCGATGATCTCGTCCATGTAACCAGCCATAGAACAACCTCCGTTTCGGTTGAGAAGAACGCCCGCCGCCGCGCCACACACGGCGCCTTTTCCACCGGTTTGGAGGGAACGTACTAAGCGCAACGTCCCGGTTCAAGAGCCTTCTCTCTTTGAGGCGGCTTTCCGGGCACATGGAATTGACCTTACCACGCCTTTCCTTGTCTCGACCCGTTTTTTATTTTGGCGTTGAAACCTCGCCTCATCCATGCGCGCATTTCTTTCGGGCCCCGGGACCATCGTCTGGCTTCGTGCCTGTTCCTGCCCTGCCGCCCGCCGGCCTTTTCCAGGCGGACGCACCGGTTTTCCGTTCCCCCACGCCGAAAAGTTCATGGCCGACGTGCTGAAGAAAAACCTCACGTATGTCATTTTCTGGAGCGTCGTGTCGATTTCCCTGCTGACCGCCGTCACGGTGCTCGTCTTGCGGGAGCATCTCTTCCTGCTTTTCCTCTCGGTCGGGATGAACCTCTGGAGCCTCGTTCAGAGCGAGCGCGGGGGGTTCGTCCAGGCCCGGGAGATGCGCCGGGCGTTCGAGCCGCCCCGGCATTTCAACGGCATTCAGACCCTGACGGTCATTTTCCTCATCCTGGTGCAGCTCGTCATCGCCGCCCTGTTGCTGCTGTCCTGAAACCCGCCCGCCGGCGACCGGGTACACGCTTCGTGCGGCCCCTCTCTCGAACCGGTCCCGCCCCCTGACATGAGTGAACAGACCCGGCAACTCGTCCTTCGGCTCCGGCAACGCCTGCAGGCCGTCATCCGCCGTATCACCTTCGCCGAGATGGCGTTCGGGCTGGTGCTGTTGCTGGGGGCGTGCTCGGCCTACTGGGTCGTTTCGGTGGCCCTGGAGGCCGGATTCTGGCTGGACGTAACCCCGCGTGCGATCCTTTTCTGGGGCGGCGTGGTGCTGCTGGGCGGGCTTTTCGTGTATTTCCTGCTGCTGCCCCTGCTCCGGCTGACGGGCTTGCTGCCGGGCCTGTCCGAGGAGCAGGTAGCTCGCCGCATCGGCGCGCACTATCCGGAGGTATCGGACCGCCTGGTGAACGTCTTGCACCTGGCTTCGGGACGGCACAGCGACGCCCCCGCCCCGCTCATCGACGGGGCGGTGCGGATGCTCACCGAGCAGGTGCAGCACGTGCCGTTCGAGCAGGTGGAGCGTTTCGAACGGGCCCGCCGGGCCGCCCGCCTGGCGACCGCGCCGGTGTTGCTGCTGCTCGTGTTCCTGGTCGCCGCCCCGTCGACGTTCGTCGATGCCTCGAAGCGGCTGCTCTCACCGGGGGTGGCGTTTGAGAAACCGGCCCCCTTCTCGTTCGTCGTCGAGCCCGGGTCGGTCGAACTCGTGCGGGGGGCCTCGCTGGAGGTGGTGGTACACGTTCGGGGTTCGGCCCGGCCCGCACAGGTGCACCTCGTCCTGAACTACCCGGGCGAGGAGGCCGTGCAAGCCCTCCCGCTCACGCCGGATTCGACGGGGGCGTACCGGCACACGCTGGTGAACGTGCGGCGTACGTTGCGCTACCGGGTCGCCGCCGGGCACGTCGAGAGCCCCTGGCACACGGTTACGGTCGCCGAGCGCCCGCTGGTGCGTGGCCTGCAGGTCCAGCTGGACTTTCCGGCCTACACGCGCCTGCCCGCCCGGCGCCTCGAACCCAACGTGGGCGACGTGACGGCCCTGCCCGGCACCGAAGTCTCCGTGGAGGTCGGCACCGGCGGCGAGAACGTCACGGAGGCGTTCCTGCGCTTCGACGACGGCACGCTGGACACGCTGTCCCTCGACGGGGCCGTGGCCGCCGGCTCGTTCATCCTCCACCGCGAGGGCAGCTACCAGGTTCTCCTGCGCAACGCCCGGGGCGTCGAAAACGCCGACCCGATCGCCTACCAGCTCCGGCTCCTGCCCGACGCCGAGCCGACGGTCGTCCTGCTGGCCCCCCCGCCGCTGGCCGACCTCAACGAGCAACGCCAGGCCCTGCTGCGCCTGCGCATCGCGGACGACTTCGGCTTCACCCGCCTGCGCCTCTACTACCGCCTGGCCGAGAGCCGCTTCGGGCAAACCGGGGATGCCTTCCATGCCCTGGAGCTCCCGCGGCCCGGGCCGCATACCCTCGACCAGGAGATCGAATACCCGTGGGACCTCCGTGCCACGACCGGCCTCGACCTGGTCCCCGGCGACGTCGTCGAGTACTACGTGGCCGTTTGGGACAACGACACCGTCGCCGGCTACAAATCCGCCCGCACGCCGTCCCAGCGCCTGCGCTTCCCGTCCCTGGCCGAGCAGTACGAACGCCTGCACGAGCAGGAGAACGACATCGAGGAAACCATCGAAACGCTGCGGGAGGAAGCCGACCAGGTCCGGCGCCAGTTCGAAGAGCTCCGGGACGCGCTGCGCCGCAAGCCCGAGGCCGGATGGGAGGAGCAGCGCCAGCTCGAACAGCTCCAGGAACGCCAGCAACGGCTCGAACAGCGCGTCGAAGAACTCACCAGCGAACTCGACGCCGCCACCCGGCAGATGGAGGAAAACAACCTCGTGAGCGAAGAGACGCTGGAGCTGTTCCAGGAGCTGCAGGAGGTCGCCGAAGAGATCCGCTCGCCCGAGCTGATGGAGGCCCTGCGCCAGCTCCAGGAGGCCATCCAGAACATGAACCTGCAACAGATGCAGCAGGCCCTGGAAAACTTCGACTTCAACGAAGTCCAGTACCGGCAGCGCCTCGAACGCACCCTCGAACTGTTCAAGCAGCTCCGCCTCCAACAGGGGCTCGAGGAAGTCGCCCGGCGCGCCGGCGAGCTGGCCCGGCAGGAGGAACGCCTCGCCGAGGAAACCGGCAAGCTGCTCGAGGCGAAGGAAGACCGTGAGGCGAAGGATAATCGCCAGGCGGACGAGGCCCGTGAGACGAACCGGCCCCAGGAAACGTCACGCGAGCCGCAGGAAACCGGGGCGGAACGCGACACGACCGGCAACGCACCCGAGAACCGGGATACGCGGCAGGAGGCGAAGGAAACCGGAGCGCCCCCCTCCCGGCAGGAACAGCTCGCCCGGGAACAGGAACGCGCCCGCGAGGAGATGGAGGCCCTGCAGGAACGGCTCAAGACCCTCCAGGAGCAGATGCAGGAGGTGAAAAACGCCCCGAAGCAGGAGTTCCAACAACTCAACCAGCAACTGGAGCAACAGGACCTCCCCCGGCAGATGCAGCGCAACGCCGAGCAGTTGCGGCAAAATCAGCTCCAGCCCGCCCGTCAGGGACAGCAGCAGATGCAGCAGCAGCTCCAGCAGATGCAGCAGCAGCTCCAGCAGATGCAGCAAAACATGCAGGGGCAACAGCTGCAACTGAACCTCGCCGGCCTGCGCCGCGCCCTGAGCGACATCCTGACCCTCTCCCAGCAGCAGGAAACCCTGCGGGGTGAGGTCCGCGGCCTGGCCGCCGACAGCCCGCTCCTGCGCCGCTACGCCCAGGACCAGGTCGTGCTGAGCGAGGGCCTCAGCGTCGTGACCGACTCCCTCCGGTCCCTCGCACGGAACATTCCCCAGATGACCCGCGAGGTGCAGCGTCATGCCGGCGAGGCGCTGCGCGAGATGGGCGCCGCCACCGAAGCCATGGCCGAACGCGTTGCCCGGCGCGCCACCGAGCACCAGAAAGGAGCCATGACCCACCTCAACGAGCTGGCGCTGCTGCTGTCCGACCTGCTCAACCAGTTGATGAACTCGATGTCCGGCATGTCGAGCAACATGTCGATGCAGCAGATGATCCAGCAGTTCCAGCAGATGGCGCAACAACAACAGCAGCTCAACGAGCAGATTCAGCAGCTGCTCAACGACATGCAGGGCAACCGGCTCGTACAGGACATGCAGGAACGGCTGCGCCAGCTGGCCGGGCAACAGGAACAGATCCGTAACCAGCTCAAGCAGTTCAGCCGCAACCGGGAGTTCCGGAACGAGATCCTGGGCGACCTCAACCACATCGCCGAGCAGATGGAAGAGACCATCCGGGAGCTGCAACAGCAACGGGTCAACCGCCGGACCATCGAACGTCAACAACAGATCCTGACCCGCCTGCTCGACGCCACCCGTTCCCTCCAGGAACGGGGCAAAGAGAAGCGCCGCGAAAGCCGGACCGGCGAAGACGTCCCCCGCGAAAGCCCGGGCACCCTTACGCCCCGAGAACAGGCCGAAAAGCTGCGCCGTGACCTGCTGCGGGCGCTGGAAAGCGGCTACGCCCCCGACTACGAGGTACTGATCAAACGCTACTTCGAGCTCCTGCAGCAGATGTCCCGCGAGGACTGATCCCGGCGCCCGGTCAGACCGGCTCCAGGAACCGGGATCGGAGCTCCGGGGTAGGCAAGCGGCACGTATCCCGCCTGCCGAACCAGCGATAGCGATTCCGGGCGATCCAGTCATAGACCCGGTCGCGGAGCCGGCGTGGTACCACGATGAAGGCGTAGAGCAACGGCCAGGCACCGGAGAGACGCCGCGCGATACGCAACGCCGCCGTCGAACGCGTATAGACCTTCCCGTCCTCGATCAGCACGATGCTCTCGGGACGGTCGTCCGGAACCCTCAGCGCCTGCAACAGCGCCCGCGCCGTTTCGGATTGCAGCGCGGCAAAGCGGAAGTACCCATCGGGATCGTGATCGATCACAAAGTTGACGCTGCCGTTACACAGGTTACAGACCCCGTCAAACAGGATGATGCCCTGTTCGGACAGGGGGGGACGCTCCTCCGGCGCGGCCGTCGCCGGGGCCGGGGCCGCAGGGCCGGTCGTTTCTCCGGTCACGCCAGGGGCCCGGTTTGTCGGGTTGCTTGAAAATCCCGGCATATCTTCTTAAATTATAAGGCTAGTTTTATTTCGTACAAACGAGCGGCATACAGGATCCGCAACGGCCTCCGCCGCGGATCGCGGCCGCCGCCCCACAGGAAGCCGCACAACCTCCACTCACCTTAACATCCAGTAGCATGACAAACGCGATGAGGACTCTTTTTGTCTCAGGAGAAGTGGCCCCCTTCACGAAAGACACGGAGCTTTCGGAGGTGGCCCTTTCTCTTCCGGCCCGGCTGTTCGAGACGGGCAACTACGAAACGCGCATCATGATGCCGCGCTACGGGATCGTGAGCGAGCGCAAGAACCGCCTGCACGAGGTCATCCGCCTGTCCGGTACCGAGATTCCATTAGGAGACGAAAAAGAGACACTCAAGGTTAAGGTTGCTTCCATCCCCGGCTTCCGCCTTCAGGTCTATTTCATGGACAACACCCGGCTGTTCAAGCGCAAGGGCATCTTTGCCGACAAGCAGGGTAAGCTGTTTCCCGACAACCTCGAACGGGCCCTCTTCTTCGGCCGCGGGGTGATTGAGACGATCCGCTCGCTGGGCTGGGCCCCGGACGTGGTGCACACGCTGGGCTGGATCAGCGGCCTGGTGCCGGCCCTGCTCCGCACCGAATACGCCGCCGACCCCCTGTTCCAGGACGCCAAGATCCTCTTCACCCCGCAGGTGGTCGACTTCGAAGCCCGTTTCACCGAAGCCCAGTGCAAGCGCTTCGGGCTGCCTTCCGATCTGGCCGGCAAGACGCCCGTGGAAATCGGCCTTGCCCATGCCGATGCCGTCCTGTATCCGCCCTCCTGGGAACAGCCGGAAAACGGTCCCCGGCTCAGCGGCGGGCGTGAAGAAATGGCAGAGCAGGCCGCTTCCCTGTACGAACAGGTGCTAAACGGCGTACCCGCCTGAAACCTGCGCCCGCACACCGGCATACATACTCCCCCGCGTAAAAACCCCATCGACATCCGTCGCGTGGGGTTTTTACTATCCGTGCTCCGCGGCATACGATTGCTTCGTCCCGGCCCGTTAAAGAGCATCTCATACCGATTCTCCGAACCCGCATCTTCCATGTATCGCCCAGCCCTTTCGTGCGGTGCCTTGCTGCTTGCCCTGTCCGTCCTCACCGCCTGTGAAGACCCTTCCAGCGTAGGACTCGACCTCGTCGGAGAGCAGGGGGGGCAGCCCTTCGTCGTCGCCGTGCCGCCGGCGGTCATCGAGCAGGAGGTGCTCAGCGACGTCACCGGCACGATCGGCACCACCGGCACGATCCTCCGCACCCTCGCCGGGCAGGTGGAGGACCCGCTCCTGGGCCGCATCACCACGACCGGCCACATCGACTTCCAGGCCCCTTCCAGCGTGCCCGAGAACTTCCGGAACGGCCAGGTTTCCTCCACCACGCTGGAGATGACGATCGACTACGTCTACGGTGACACGACGCAACCGCTCGTCCTCACCCTGCACGACATCCCGGAGGCCTGGAATGCCAGCGGCACGACGGCCGACACGCTCATCACGGCGAGGCCGGAGGTCGTCACGGAGATCCGCTTTGCCCCCACCGACTCGCTCGTGACGGTGGCCCTGCCCGAGGCCTGGGTCGCCGCCCACGACGCCCGCCTCCGGGCAACGACCTTCAACGACGACTTCCACGGCTTTCAACTCGCCTGGCGATCGGGTGGGGCCGTCGTCGGCTTCAGTCCCGGCGGGTTCCGGCTCCGCGCCGTTGCCGGCACCGACACGGTGGCCTTTCCTGCCGCCAAAAGCGTCACCCGCATCGAACACACCGGGGGGCCCGACCTCGGCCCGGACCGGATCCTGCTGCAGGACGGCACCGGGCTGAACGTGCGCCTCCGGTTCGACTTCACCGCGGAGACGCTGCGCAACCATGCCGTCAACCGGGCCCGGCTGCGCCTCCCGACCGACACCCTCACCCTGCAGGAGACCCCCCCCGGCTTCGTGCGGCCCCCGCTCGGAGAAGTCGTCCTCTACGGCATCACCCCGGACGACACCCCCGTCCAGATCACCCGGGTCTCCCGCAACGCCGACGGCCAGTACGTGTTCGAAACCGCCGGCCTTCTGAACGTGATCCAGCGTATGGTGCTCGAAGAAGAGATCTTCGACCGTTTCCGCCTGGCCGTCCCGACCGAACAGAACACCCTCAACGCCGCCCTCCTGCTCCGCGACACGACCGGTACGGGCGGCCCGGCCGTCCTGCTCACCCTGACCTCGCCGGACAACTAGCCCATGAACCGTTTCCTTCCTTCCTCCCGCTGCCTTCTGCTGTGCGTGCTGCTGGCCCTGCCCGGCCTCCGGAGCGGGTATGCCCAGCAAACGAACGACGGCTCCATCTACTCCCGGTTCGGGCTGGGGGAACTGCGCACCTTCTACTCGTCCCAGATCCAGGCCATGGGAGGCGGCGGCACCGGCTTCCCGTCCTTCAACGCGATGAACCCGTCCTTCAACGCGATGAACCTGAGCAACCCGGCCTCCTGGGGCGCCCAGGTGCTCACCCGCGTCTCCGGGGGACTGTTCTATGAAAACATCCAGGCCACGGATGCCTCGGATGCCCGCAGCCGCCTCGCCTCGGGCACGTTCAACGGCGTCCATATCAGCTTTCCCCTCAAGTCCCAGACGCTGGGGGTCGGACTGGCTTTCGTGCCGTTCTCCCGGGTCAGCTATCGGGTGGCCGTCGAGGGCACGTTACCGGCCACCGACGGGCTCGAGGAGGTACCCTACGTCGTCAACTACAAAGGGAACGGGGGACTTCAGCAGATCGTCGGCGGGTTCGGCTGGCAGATCAACAACCACATCGCCGCCGGGGCCGCCGCCCATTTCATCTTCGGCATCCTGGAAGAGCGGCGTGAAACCCGCTTTGCCAGCGGCGCCTACCAGCGCGCCGACGTGGCCAATGCAACCCGCCTGGCCGGGATAACGGGCACCGGGGGGGTTCTCATCCGCCTGCCCGGGGTGTTCCGCCGGCAGGACGCACTCTCGGTCGGCCTGGCCCTCACCCTGCCAGCCACGCTCACCGGCACGCGCGTCCGCACCCTGGAGACCAGCGTCGAGGCCGACACCCTGGGCGGCGAGCTCTCCGGCAAGGTACACCTCCCCTACGGCCTCGGCTTCGGCGTCGCCTACCGGCCCGACCTCCGCTGGACGTTCATCGCGGATGCCCGCTACGAACCCTGGAGCACCTTCGAAAGCGACTTCACCTTCCCCGGCTACACCCCCGGCGGGCACTCCCTGCAGGACCGGCTGCGCCTCTCCGCCGGCATTGAATTCCTCCCGGCCGGGCGCGATCTTCTGGCCTCCTACTTCCGCCGCACGGCCTACCGGATCGGGTTCTACGTCGATCGGTCGTATGCGTCTCCCCTGCCGGAGGAGACCATCCGCACCTTCGCCCTCACCGGCGGCCTCAGCCTGCCTACCCTGAATGCCGGCACGCGAATTGATCTCAACGTAGAACTGGGCACACGCGGCACCACCGAACGCGGCCTCATCCGGGACCGCTTCATCCGCATCGGGGTCAACCTCAACCTCGGCGAACTCTGGTTCGTCAAGCGGAAACTCGGTTGAGGGCTCGGTGTCTATATTGAGATAGCTCTACCAAACCGGCTTGCCTGACCATGAAAAACCGACGCGCATACCTTCGCCGGCTCCTGTTCGGATGGGCGCTGACGCTGACCGCCTTCACCCTGACGGCCAAAGCCCAGCCGGCGGAAGCCCAGGAAAAGCCCTCCCAGCAGGAGATTGCCATTCACTACAGCCTGTATTACGAAGAGTATAAAAACGGCAACTACGAGGCGGCCCTCCCCAACCTGCGCTGGATCCTCAAAAACGCCCCGGGCTTTGGCCGGAACGACGACCGAAACTTCGAGCGCGCCGTCGAAGTCTACGAAAAGCTGGCCGAAGCGGCCGAGTCGGAAGCACTGCGCCGTGCCTACCTGGACTCGGCGTTGATTATGCTGGACACCGCCGTGCCCACCATTCAGGGCGTCGACGGCAACATCGACCCCTATGCCTGGCTCATCAAAAAGGGCAACTTCATCCTCCAGCACCGAAACGACCTCCCCGACCTGGTCGATAGCGTGGCGGTCATCTACCGCCAGGCCTGGGAACTCAAGCCCAAAGAGACCCCCCTCTATTACATCGAATACATCATCCGGGACTATATCAGCAAGGGCGACAAAGCCGCCGCCGTCGCCTTCATGGAAGAGGTGGAACAGCACCGGGCCGACGATCCCGAAGTGATGAACCGCCTCACCGAGTTCCGCGGCGCGCTGTTCACCTCCCCCGAGGAACGCATCACCTTCCTCGAACAGCAGCTGGAGAAGAAGCCGGATGACCTGGCGCTGATCTCCGAACTGTTCGACCTGTACCGGCAAGCCGGCTACCGCGACAAGATGTACGAAATGGGCGAAAAGTTGCAGCAGATGCAACCGACGGCCCGCATCTACCGCATGCTCGGCAAGATGTACCTGGAAGACGGCAACACGGAAGAGGCCATCCGCCTCTACGAGCAGTCGCTCCAGCTGGAAGGCGGCCGTGACCACGCCCGCGAGGTGTACTACAACATCGGCATCGCCCACCAGCAGGAGGGGCGCTTCTCCCGGGCCCGCACGGCGTTCCGGCAGGCCCTCGAAGCCGACCCCAACTACGGCATGGCCCTCATCGCCATCGGCGACCTCTACGTGCAGGCCGTGCAGAACTGCGGCACCTTCGAACGGGAAGACCGGGCCGTCTACTGGCTGGCCACCGACTACTACGAACGCGCCCGCGCCCGCGACCCGCAGGTCGCCAACATCGCCACGCAGCGAATCAACAGCATCGCCCGCTTCTATCCCAGCGCCGAGGACAAGTTCTTCAAGAACTGGAACCCGGGCGACTCCTACAAGGTCGACTACGGTTGCTACACCTGGATCAACGAAACCACGACCGTGCGCTGATCCGATCCCCCACAAGCCTGCGAAAGCCGGTGCCCTCCAACGCACCGGCTTTCTCTTTTCGAGGCCGGCGAGCGATCCCGCCCCCGCAGGCCGCCACCGGCCGGGGTCCGTCTTAACGTGTTTCTCCCGAACGGCCCCCTTGTTATTCCGGCGTGGGATGTCGATTTTCACGCGATCCGTTTTCCAACCTCGTTTCATCGTTTTCTGCGCATAGAATATGTCACTCATCGTGGACGTCAGTGCCCGGCAGATCCTGGACAGCCGCGGCAATCCGACCGTGGAGGTCGAGGTGTTGACCGAAGAGGGTATCGTCGGGCGGGCCGCGGTGCCCAGCGGCGCTTCGACCGGTGAGCACGAAGCCGTCGAACTGCGGGACGGCGACCAGGACGTGTACCTGGGCAAAAGCGTCTACCGGGCCGTCGACAACGTCAACGAGGTCATCGCACCGGAGCTGGAAGGCTTCAGCGTCCTGGATCAACTCGAGATCGATTCGTTCCTGATCGACCTGGACGGCACGCCGAACAAGGGGCGTCTGGGCGCCAACGCCATCCTGGGCGTCTCGCTGGCCGTGGCCCGTGCGGGCGCCGAGACGGTCGGCCTGCCCCTCTATCGCTACCTCGGCGGGGTCGGCGCGGCCACGCTCCCCGTCCCCATGATGAACATCCTCAACGGGGGGCGGCATGCCGATAACAACGTGGACATGCAGGAATTCATGATCATGCCCACCGGCGCCGAGAGCTTCAGTGATGCCCTGCGCATGGGCGTCGAGGTCTTCCACCACCTCAAGAAAGTCCTGCAGCAGAAGGGCTACAACACCGCCGTGGGCGACGAAGGCGGCTTCGCCCCGAACCTGCGCTCCAACGAGGAGGCGATCGAGGTCATCCTCGAAGCCATTGACGCCGCCGGCTACCGGGCCGGCCAGGACCTGCACCTGGCCCTCGACCCCGCCACGAGCGAGATGTTTCAGAACGGCCGCTACGTCTTCTGGAAAAGTGACCCCGACACCCGGCGCACGGCCGAAGACATGGTCGCCTTCTGGGAAAGCTGGATCCGCCAGTACCCGATCCTCTCCATCGAAGACGCCATGGCCGAGCACGACTGGGAGGGCTGGAAGCTGCTTACCGACACCGTGGGCGACCGCGTCCAGCTCGTCGGCGACGACCTGTTCGTGACGAACACGACGTTCCTCCGGCGCGGCATCGAAGAGGGCTGTGCCAACAGCATCCTGATCAAACTGAACCAGATCGGCACGCTGACCGAGACGCTCGCGGCCATCGAACTGGCCCACAAGCACAAGTTCACCGCCGTCATCAGCCACCGCTCCGGCGAGACCGAAGACACCACCATCGCCGACCTGGCCGTGGCCACCAACGCCGGGCAGATCAAGACCGGCTCGGCCAGCCGGAGCGACCGGACGGCGAAGTACAACCAGCTCCTCCGCATCGAGGAAGAGCTGGGGGATGCCGCCCGCTATCCCGGCCCGGACGCCTTCCGCTTCGGATGAGCCGTTTCTCCATCCCCTGCCGTCAATGCCTGCCAGACCCTCCGCTTCCCCTGCTTCGCCGCGCGCGCGTGCCTCGGGGCGGCTTCGCCGCCGGATCGGCCTGGCGGCCCTGTCGATCCTGCTGGCCTGGCTGTTGTTCGTCGACGACTACAGCCTGTGGAAGCGCCTGGGCTGGCATCGCGAACACGCCGCCCTGCGCGCCGAAAACGAAGCCCTGCAGGCACGTATCGACGAACTGCACCAGAAACTGGAGGCCGGCCTCTCGGACGAGGTGGTCGAACGCATCGCACGGGAACACTACGGCATGCGCCGGCCCGGTGAGACGGTTTACCGCGTAGAGGGAAAAGACTGACCATGAAAAAGCGTTACGCCGTCGGCGTCGACCTGGGAGGGACTTCCATCAAGGCGGCCCTGGTGGAACAGGGACAGGGCCTCGTGCGCGAGACGACGCGCCCCACCTACGCCGAAGAGGGACCCCAGCAGGTGATCACCCGCCTCGGCGACATCGTCGAAGAACTCATCGAGGCGGCACCGGACCACGAGATCGCCGGCGTCGGCATCGGCTCGCCGGGCGCCATCAACTGGGAACGCACGACCGTCAGCCATCCCCCCAACTTCCCGGGCTGGGAGACGATCAACCTGCACGAGGCCCTGCGCGCGCGCTTCGGGGAAAAGCTGCTGGTCTTTGTCGAAAACGATGCGAACGTGGCGGGCCTGGGCAGCGCTCACTACGGCGCCGGTAAACCCTTCGACTCGTTCATCATGGTCACGCTCGGCACCGGCGTCGGCGGCGCGATCATCTACCGGAACAAGATCTTCCGCGGCGCGACGGGCGCCGCCGGCGAGATCGGGCACATGACGATCGACTACGAGGGCCCGTTCGACCGCTCCGGGGTGGCCGGGGCCATCGAGGCCTACCTGGGCCAGCGCTTCCTCTCCCGGCATGCCCGCTATCGCCTCATGACCCGGCAAGACAGCCTCCTGCACGAGATGGCCGGCCCCGACCTCCGGGACATCACCCCGAAGATGCTGCACGAGGCCGCCCTGCAGGGGGACGAGGGAGCCATCGAAGTGCTCGCCTGGGCCGGGCACAAGCTCGGCTGCGTGCTCGGCGCGGCCGTCAACCTGCTCGACATCCGCAAGATCGTCGTCGGCGGGGGCCTCTCCGCCGCCGGAGACTTCATCCTCGAACCGGCACGCAAGACCCTGAAACGGTTCGTCATGCCCGGCATGTGGGACGGGCTGGCCATCATCCAGGAAACACGGGGCAACGAGGTGGGTATGCTCGGAGCCGCCCATCTCGTGTTTCAGTACCTGGATGAGCCAACCCACGCCCACGATCCCCTTTCGTGACCGAGCGGCGTCCCGGCCCGTACACCCGGCACGTACGCGCCGAGCCGGCTCTCGACCCCGCCGGTGGGGGGGCACGGCGATCCTGACCGGGCTGCTCCTGGGTATCCTGCTGGTTCCGTTGCCCCTCCAGGCCCAGGACGCCGCTCCGCGCACGACCCGCAACGGCCTCAAGGAGCCGGTCCGCTTCAGCGCCCGCGACTCGCTCCTGGTGCACTTCCCGCCGCGTACGCGTCCGGACGACGCGGCATCGGACACGTCACGCGCCCGCGACAACGGCACGGGCACACTCTACGGCGAGAGCCGGGTCGCCTACGCCGATGCCGAACTGGCGGCCCACCGCATCACCATCCTGTTCGACCTGCGCGAGTTGCGGGCCGCCGGCCTGCCCGTCGATACCGGCATGGTGGGGCGGCCGCAGATCCGCCAGGGCCAGGAAACGTTCTCGGGACAGGCGCTGGCCTTCAACCTGCGCACCGAACGGGGACGGGTCGTCGGCGCCCGGACACGCATCGAGGAAGGGTTCATCCGGGCCGGCATCGCCAAGGTGCGCGAAGACAGCACCATCTTCATCCAGGACGGCGCCTACACCACCTGCTCCTGCGTCGACGACCCGTCCTATTCGCTCCGCTCGAGCAAGATGAAGATCGTCGACGAGAAGTGGATCTACACCGGCCCCCTCCAGCTCTACCTGTACAACATCCCGACACCCCTCTGGCTGCCGTTTGGCTTCCTCCCGGCCCGGAGCGGGCGCCGCAGCGGGCCGCTCCCCCCTCAGTACGGCGAAGACGAGTTCGGCTTCTACCTGCGCGGCTGGGGCTGGTATTTCGCCCTGAACGACTACATGGACCTCCAGCTCCGGGGCAGCCTCTGGACCCGGGGCAGCTGGGGACTCAACACCCTCTACCGCTACAACAAACGCTATCGCTACAGCGGCCAGCTCGAACTCGACTTTGCCCGGCTGCGCCGCGGCGAAAGCGGCGACCCGGACTTCGCCGTCGAAAACCGGGGACGCTTCCGATGGAGCCACAACCAGACGATCAGCCCCACCGCCAGCCTCTCGGCCAACGTCAACCTGACCTCGTCGAGCTACCTGCGTGCCTTCTCCGAACTCTATGAGGATCGCGTCCAGCAAACGACCAGCTCCAGCATCCGCCTCAGCAAGCGCTGGCCCGCCGGCGGGCGCAACCTGAGCCTCAACCTGACCCACCAGCAAAACTTCGCCACGGGAGACGTGGCCCTCACCCTGCCGAACCTCACCTTCAGCCAGAACGCGGTGAAGCCGTTCCGGCGCGAACAACGGGGCCCGGGCGCCTCCGAACGGTGGTATGAGCTGATCACCTACAGCTACAATTTCTCGCTCAACAACGCGTTCAACTTCACCCCGCGCTCGGACACGACAGGCATCTCCTGGTTCGAGGCCCTCCTCTCCCCGTCCAGGTTCCGGGAGGCCACCGGCCGGGAGGAGCACTTCGCCTTCAAAGCCAGCCACCGGGTGCCCGTCTCGGCGGCCTTCAACGTGAACCGCCTGCCCCTGCTCGGCGGCTTTCACATGAACCTCTCCCCCTTTTTCAACTATGAGGAGGACTGGTTCATCCGCACCACCCGGCAAACCTTCTCCGACACGCTGAACACCCTCATCCGTCATTCGGTCCCCGGCTTCTTCGCCCTGCGGCAGTTCAACCTCGGCATCTCGTCCAACACGACGTTCTACGGCCTCTTCCCCATCGGCATCGGCCCGTACCAGGGGGTGCGCCATACCGTACGTCCCAGCCTCAGCTTCAGCTACCAGCCCGACTTCTTCGACCCGGCCTGGGGCTACACCCGTACCTTCACGAATGCCCAGGGCGAGGCCGAGCGCTATGCCATCGTCAGCGGCGTGCGCCGGGGCCTCCAGCAGGCCCTCTCCCTTTCCCTCAACAACACGTTCGAAACCAAACGCGTCGAGGTCGACTCCACCGGCGAACGACGAAGCACCCCGATCAAGCTGTTCAACCTCGACTTCTCGACGAGCTACAACTTCGCCGCCGACTCGCTCAAGATGAGCAGCATCTCGATGCGGGGACGCACCCGCCTGCTCGGCCAGGTGGACCTCGACTTCAGCGCCGCCTTCTCCCCCTACAGGCTGGACACCCAGGGACGCACCATCGACGACTACGTCTTCGACCCGGCCCGGCTCGACTTCGCCCGCCTGACCAACCTGAGCGTGACGGCGCGAACGTCCCTCCGGAGCCGGACCCGCGGAAGCACGAGCCGCCCCGCCACCCCGAACCGCGCCCGCTTCGACCAGAACCCGTTCCTCCCCCCGGACCAGTCCCCCTTTCCTGACCCCGACACCGGCCCTGCCGACTTCGCCATCCCCTGGTCCCTCAACCTGGACTTCACCTACGGCGTGAGCAAAACCGGCCTGACCACCAGCCGCCGGGCCATCCTCAACCTCAGCACGGACTTCAACCTCACCCCCAACTGGAAGGTGCAGGCCCGATCCGGCTACGACTTCGTGCGCAACGACATCGTGACCACGTCGCTGGCCGTCTTCCGGGACTTCGAATGCTGGCAGATGTCCTTCAACTGGATCCCCTTCGGCGATTTCCAGTCCTGGGGCTTCGACCTACACGTGAAAAGCGGGCACCTGCGCGACCTGCTCCGCATTCGCCAGCCCAAATCCGACATCAAGGACCGTTTCGGCAACCTCCTGCGCTGACGTCGCCGCGCCAGGCCTCATCCAGGAAACGTCATGAACCCACGTCTAAAGCACGTGGGCTTGTTTCTCAGGCTGCAACCCGAACAACCTCCGGAGAGGCATGATCGGACCTGGAAACCATAGGACGCATGACGGCGCCCCTCGCCGCGATATTGATCGCGGCATTGCGGTCGGCGTTCAACGCAAAGCCGCACGCCTGGCACTCAAAACGTACCTGATCCTTGCGGTTGGCCTTCTCGCAATGCCCGCACTGGCTGCACGTCCGGCTCGTGTAGGCGGGGTCTACGAGGAGAACGGGGATACCGGCCAACTTCGCCTTGTACTCGATGAACTGCCGAAGCTGGTAGAAACTCCAGCTATGGTGCCTTGCTCGCTGGCTCTTCCGAACCGTAGTCCGCGTTCGAATGCCCGTCAGGTCTTCAAGGGCAATCGCTCGCTTCGTGTCTTTGGCCTTGCGAACAAGGGTCTTGCTGATCTGGTGGTTCACGTCGGCACGGAACCGGCGCTCTCGACCGGAGAGTTGCCGAAGCCGACGCCTGGCCGACCTGGTGCCGACCGATTGGAGGACGGCCCGGCGTTCGGCGTACCACTTCCGCTTCGATTCGACCTGCTCCCCACTGAACGAATCGCCGTCGGAGTCGGTGGCGATCTGCGCGATACCGAGGTCCACGCCAAGCACGCCGTCTACGGCCTCCTCGTCCTCCTCCGGCACGTCGCAGGTGGTCAGAAGGTAGAAACGTCCCTTCCGGTAGATCAGGTCGCTCTCGCCCTGCTGGTAGGCGAGAAGCCGGGCATGGTGCTCGCCCACGGTGTAGGGGATGCGCTCCCGTCCGGTCATCGTCCAGATGCTCACCTCCCGCCGCTCGGTGTAGTAGCGGAGGATGCGGCTGTCGTAGACGATGGCGCCGCGCTTGCGGAACGTCCGCTTTGTGTTCCTGTCGAGTTTGTAGGCGTCGGCCACCTTACCGAGACACCGAACGACGACCTGCGCCGAGAGGGCGAAGCGGCCGCGGATGTCGTGGTAGATGGCCTTCTGCAACTCGTACTTCGAGAAGGTCCTGGTCGCCCAGGCATGCTCGCTGATCGCGTTGCAGGCGGCGTTGGCCGTCTCCATGGTGCGGAGCAGCGCGTCGGCCTGTTCGGGCGACGGGTCGAGCCGGATCTGAGCGGTCAGCTTCATGCGAACGTGTACGTTAGCACCCCTGGAACGTTTCAACGGGTTGAAGGGCGCATTCCTCCCACATGGGCTATCTCATGAGATAGCCCTGAAGCCGTGAGCTTCCTGCGCTCGCCATCCTGCACCCTTTTATCGTGAAAAAACCCGCCACGCCGGCCGCGCGGGAAACCGGGAGGGTACGCTGTCGATACAAACCCCGTAGAGTCCCTGGCGCGGCTGTCGCGTAAGTTGTTGCATAACCATAGTTTGTAACCAGACGGCTACCGCAACGACCTTCTCACCAATCGAGGGCGTGTATCCCGAACCCGGCTTGCCCCTCGTTCCTTTATGTCCAAGACCGCTTTCAGGAAACTCACCGAACGGCTTGCCCGCCCTTTCCGTCCTTTGCCCGTCGCTGAAACACAGACAGACCGGGATCGCCTCCTGGCCCGGCGCCTGTACGTCAACTTCGAGCGGGATCTGGAGCTGGCCGACATCCGGGGCATTCACTTCTACGTCCGGGACGGCATCGTGACCCTCTACGGGATCGTCCGCCACGAACTGGACCGCGAGCTGCTCACGTCGATGGTGCACCAGATCCCGGGTGTTGCCGGCGTCGTCGACCACCTGGAGACTGCCGCCGAGGCCGAAGCGGTGCCGGCCTGAAGCCCGCGGCCACCCGCCGGGCACGGCCAACCCTTCCACCCTGCGCCCCCACCGGCGGTCCGGGCATCAGGAGGCCCGGTGCATCCAGGCGTTCCGGACCCGCTCGAAGCCCAGGTGTTCATAGAAGGTGGCCGAGAGGTCGGAGTCCCGCAGTACCAGCTCGGTGCCCTTGCACCGGCGCAGCACCTCGTCGATGAGCCTCTTCCCGATGCCGAGCCCCTGCACGTCCGGCTCGACGGCCAGGTCGCACAGGTAGCTGGTAAGCACGCCGTCGGTGAGGACCCGTGCGATGCCCACCAGGTGCCCCCGGTGCCAGGCGGTGAGCACCAGCGAGGAGCGCTCGAACATCTCCCAGACGCGCTCCGGGTCGTCGACGTAGCGCAGGAGCGGGGCACGGCGATAGAGCGTCACGATGCGGGCGGGGGTCAGCCCGTCGAGTCCTTCACGGATTTCGATCTCCTGGATCATGACCATACGGGGGTTTAAACCTTGAGAAGCCGGCGGCCGCAGGTTGTTTCAACGGTCCGCGGCGAGCACCCAGCGGTAGTGGGTGGCCTCCAGACGAAACGTTTCGGTGGGGACCACTTCCGGCGCCATCCAGGCTCGCAGGGTCGTCCCTTCGGTTTCGATCCACCATTCGGCGAACGTACCGAGGAACTGTCGTGCCCGGAGGCGACCGGGGATCCCGCCCTCGTCCACGAGCCGGAGGTGTTCGGGGCGCACGGCGAGCACCCTGCCGGGCGGGGGGGCCTCTCCCCGTGTGAGCACGGCGGCCAGGCGTGCATCGTCGATGAGGTTACTGCCCCCGAGGAACTGGGCCACGAACGCCGTCTCGGGTTCGCGGTAAAGCTGTTCGGGCGGCCCCACCTGCTGGATCCGCCCCGCCCGCATGACGGCGATACGGTCCGAGAGGGCGAGGGCTTCCTGCTGGTCGTGCGTGACGTAGAGGCTGGTGGTGCCGAGCCGTCGTTGCAGCAGCTTGAGCTCGCGACGCGTCTGTTCCCGGAGGGTCACATCCAGGTTCGAAAGCGGCTCGTCGAAGAGGAGGACGCCGGGCCGGACCGCCAGCGCCCGTGCCACGGCCACGCGCTGCTGCTGCCCGCCGGAGAGTTGCGTCACCGGCCGGTCGACCAGGTGGGCCAGGTCCACCCGTTCCAGCACCTCCTGCACACGGCGGCGGCGCTCAGCGGCCGGCAGGCGACGCACACGCAGCCCGTAGGCCACGTTCTCGCCCACGGTCATCGTGGGAAAGAGCGCATAGTTCTGAAAGACCATCGCCGTGGGACGCCGCTGAGGGGGTACCCCGGCCATCTCCTCGCCCCCGATGAGGATGCGCCCGGCGTCCGGCTGCTCGAAGCCACCGACGAGGCGCAGCAACGTCGACTTGCCGCAACCGCTGGGTCCCAGCAGCGAGAAAAACTCACCGGGCCGCACCTCGAGCGAGACGTCGTCGACGGCGACCACGTCACCGAAGCGCTTCGTCACCCCGTCGAGCCGGACACCGGGCGAGGCGTCCGTTCGGGTGAGACGGTCTCGGGTCTGCAACGCATCGGAGCGGCGAATCATGGGAGATGCAGGCACCCTGCCCGTGCCGGCCGGGCGCCGGGACGCTTCAGGCCGTGACGCCGGAAAGGGCGCGGGTCACCTTCTCGGCGGCCTCGTGGAACAGGATGGCCGTCTCGATCTTGAGCCCGCTTTCTTCCAGGATGCGCTTGCCTTCCTCGGCATTCGTACCCTGCAGGCGAACGATCAGCGGCATGTCGATCTCAACCTTCTTGGCCGCCTCCACGATGCCGGTGGCCACCCGGTCGCACCGGACGATCCCGCCGAAGATGTTCACCAGGATGGCCTTCACGTTCGGATCCTTGAGGATGATGCGAAAGCCGGCCTCGACGGTATCCGGGCTGGCGGTACCGCCCACATCGAGGAAGTTGGCCGGTTCACCGCCGGCGAGCTTGATGAGGTCCATCGTCGCCATGGCGAGCCCGGCGCCGTTGACCATGCAGCCCACGTTGCCGTCGAGCTTGATGTAGTTCAGGTTGTGCTCGCTGGCCTCTACTTCGAGGGGGTCCTCCTCATGGATGTCGCGCAGGGCGGCCAGGTCTTCGTGGCGGAAGAGCGCGTTGTCGTCCAGGTTGAGCTTGGCGTCCACGGCGAGGACATCGCCCGCCCGGGTGAGCACGAGCGGGTTGATCTCGGCCAGCGAGGCATCGCTCTCCTCGTAGGCCCGGTAGAGCGCCGTAATGAACCGGACCGCCTGCTTGAAGGCCTTGCCCTCGAGGCCGAGGCCAAACGCCAGCCGGCGCGCCTGGAACGGTTGCAGGCCGATGGCCGGATCGACCCACTCCTTGAGGATCTTCTCCGGCGTCTCCTCGGCCACCTTCTCGATCTCGACCCCGCCCTCGGTCGAGGCCATGATGACGTTCATGCTCCGCTGGCGATCCAGCGTGACGCCCAGGTAATATTCCTTCGCGATATCGACGGCGTCGGCTACCAGGACGGCGCGCACCTTCTGCCCTTCGGGGCCGGTCTGATGCGTCTTGAGCATCATGCCGAGGATGGCGCCGGCTTTCTCCCGCACCTCCTCGATGCCCCGTGCCAGCTTGACGCCGCCCCCCTTGCCGCGGCCGCCCGCATGGATCTGGGCTTTGATGACGAAAAGCTCGGTGCCGCCTTCCGCCTGCAACTGCTTCGCCGCCGCGACGGCCTCCTCGACCGTCCGGGCCACGATGCCGGGCTGCACGGCCACACCGTAGCGGGCCAGAATGTCCTTGGCCTGATATTCGTGAACCTTCATGGGGCTGGGGTCTGGATGAATCGTCTGGAACGAGGCTAAGCTACAGAAGCCGCCAGGGGATGGCAACCGGAACCTTTGTTCGTTTTCGTTGAGTTTTACCCGGCGCGGCCCGTCATCCTTCCGGCCGCCGTCCACAATCCCCCGTGCCCTTGACCACCTTCGACCGTCATATCATCCGCCGGCTCGTCCAGGGCTACGCTTTCCTCGTCGGCGCGCTCATCGTCTTTTTCATCGTGCTCCACTACGTCGAGTCGATCGACGACTTCATGGACCGGGGGGCCACGATGCGGGACGTCTTCCTGGTCTACTATGTCAACTACATCCCCGAGATCGTCCGCCTGACCTCGCCGCTGGCCCTCTTCCTGGCGTGCGTCTACCTCACGGGCAAGCTGGCGCAGCAGCTCCAGCTGGCGGCGCTCCAGACGAGCGGCGTCTCGCTCTACCGCCTCCTGTGCCCCTACGTGCTGGTGGCCCTCTGCGTGACCGGCTTCATGGTCTGGTTCAACGGGTTCGTGGTGCCGCGCACCAACCAGGTGGTGCTCGCGTTCGAGCAAAAGTACCTCAAGGACGCACCGCGCCAGCTCGACCTGAACGACATCCACCGGCAAAACCGGCCCGGCAGCTTCGTCACCGTCGGGTATTTCGACCGGGAAACGAACAAGGCGTTTCGCGTCTCGCTCGAACATTTCGAGGGAGGCCGGCGCCTTGCCTCCCGGATCGACGCCCACGAGATGAGCTGGATCGACTCGCTGGGCCTGTGGCGCCTCTCGGAGCCGGTCGTCCGCACGTTCACCCCCGACGGCCGGGAGATCCGCCGGACCGTGGCCCGGATCGACACCCTGCTGCAACTCTACCCCCGCGATCTCGCCCGCACCGAACGGGACGTCGAGTCGATGACGATCCCCGTTGCCGCCGAATACGTCGACCAGCTGCGGCGCTCGGGGGCAAGCAACATCGGTCGCCCCCTCGTCGGCTACTACACGAAATTCTCCTACCCGTTCGCCAACCTGATCCTGATCCTGATCGGGGTGCCGCTTTCGGCCGTGCGGCGGCGCGGCGGGCAGGCCGTCCGCATCGGCCTGGGGCTGCTGACGGCCTTCTCCTACCTGGCCGTCCAGAAACTCGTCGAGCCGTTCGGCTATGCCGGGCAGCTCGAACCGGCGCTGGCCGCCTGGCTGCCGCATGCCCTCTTCTTCGGCCTGGCCATGGGCCTGCTGTGGCACGTGCGGAAGTGAAGCCCCGCCCGGTTTCATCCCCCCTTCCCCTAACCGTCAACGCCGTTGCTTATCTTGGGCCGGGACGGCCGCCCCGGACGGTTAAACCAAAATGCCCGCAAACTTCACGCAGTTTTGCATAACTTTGGCCCGCTTTGCGTAAATTAGAAGCCGTTTTTTCGGTTGGAGGCACCGCCCGTCCAGTCGTCGTATTCACCCACCTGCCGAGGCCCGGCCGCGCCAGAGGCGCTCGATTTCGAACAGCCCATGCCTTTCCTTTCCGACACGCTCTTGATGGTCGGTATGAGCCACCAGACGGCTCCGGTCGAGGTGCGCGAGCGATTCGGTTTCACCGGGGCATCGTGTGACCGGCTCCTTGCCGACACGGAAGCGTTTCCCGGCGAGATGGTGATCCTCTCGACCTGCAACCGGACGGAGCTGTACACGGTGCTGCCGGAGGGATCGTCGCTCGCGTCCCGGGACGTATTGCAGGTCTGGGCCCGTTTTGCGGGCGTGGACGAAGCGCTGCTGGTCCCGCATGTGGTTTTCCGGGAAGGGCCGGATGTGGTTCGCCACCTCTGTCGCGTGGCGGCCGGGCTGGAGTCGCTGGTGCTCGGCGAGCCGCAGATCCTCGGGCAGGTGAGCGAGGCCCTGAATCGCGCGCTGGCGCACCGGCGGGCCGGAGCGACGTTGAAAGCGCTCTTTCACACGGCGTTGCGCACGGGCAAGCGGGCCCGCTCGGAGACGGCCATCAGCCGCAACCCGGCGAGCGTCAGTTCCGTGGCCGTACGCCTGGTGTCCCGGGTGCTGGGCGGCCTCGAAGGCCGGCACGTGGCGGTCGTCGGCGCCGGCGAGATGGCGCGCCTGGCGCTCAAGGTCCTCAAAAAGCACACGCCGGCCCGGCTCACCATCGTCAACCGGGACGTCGCCCGGGCGGCCGCCCTGGCCGGCAACCTGGCCGCTGCGCCGCATGTAGGCACGGCCTGCCGGCCCCTCTCCGAGCTGGACGACGTGCTCGCCGCGGCCGACGTGGTCATCAGCGCCACCGGGGCCCCGCACCTGATCCTGGAAGCCCGGCGGGCCGAGGCGGCCCTGGCACGCCGGAGCGGGCGCCCCATCGTCCTGATCGACATCGCGCTCCCCCGGGACGTCGATCCCGCCCTGGCCGGGCACCCGCTCGTGCAGCTGTTCGACATCGACGAGCTTCAGGCGGAAGTGGAGGCCTCGCTCAAAGAGCGGCAGAAAGAAGTGCCCCGGGTCGAACAGATCGTCGACGAGGAGATCGCACGCTTTGCCGCGTGGGCCCGGCAGCACCGCATCAGCCCGGTCATCGCGCGGCTGCGTCGCAAGGCCGAGGCCATCCGGCGGCAGGAGCTCGAACGCGCCCTGGCCGCTCTCCCCGAAGCCGACGACGCCGTGCGTGAGCAGATGTACCACCTCTCGCGCACGCTCGTCAAAAAGCTGCTGCACGACCCGACCGTCCGCCTGCGCAACGGGGCCACGGAGCACCGGGGGCAGGACTACGCCGAGGCGGTGCGTTATCTGTTCGGCCTCGAAGACTCCGCCACGTCATGACGCCCGCAACCCTGACGGCCGGCACGCGCGGCTCCCGGCTGGCACGCCGGCAGACGCGCCTCGTGCTCGACGCACTCAGGGCCGCCTGGCCCGGCCTCCGCTGCGAAGAGCGCCTCTTCTCCACCCGTGGCGACCGCCTCCTGGAGATCCCCCTGCCCCGGATCGGCGGAAAAGGACTTTTCACCGAAGAACTCGAAGCGGCGCTGCGGGCCGGCGAGATCGACCTGGCCGTGCATTCGCTCAAAGACCTGCCGGTGGACCCCGCCCCCGGCCTGGTCATCGGAGCCGTACCACGGCGGGGCCCCGTGCAGGACGTGCTGGTGGCCGCCTCCCCCCGGACGCTGGAGACGCTGCCGCCCCGGGCCGTCGTCGGCACCAGCAGCCCGCGCCGGGCCGCCCAGCTCCGGCATGCCCGGCCCGACCTCGACGTGCGCCCCCTGCGGGGCAACGTCGATACCCGCCTGGCCAGGGTACAGCGGGGCGACTATGACGCCGCCGTGATGGCCGCTGCCGGCTTCGAACGCCTGGAGCTGGAGGCCGCGACGGTGCCCCTCCCCTTCGACGTCATGCTCCCCGCCCCCGGCCAGGGCGCCCTGGCCGTGCAATGCCGCCTCGACGACGAACACACGCGCACCCTGCTGGCGGCCCTGGACGACGCGACCACCCGGCGCGCCACCACGGCCGAACGCTCCTTCCTCCACGCCCTCGGCGGCGGATGCGCCGTCCCGGTGGCGGCCTGCGCCGAGGTCGAAAACGGCAACACCCTTCGCCTCACCGGCCTCGTCGCCGCGCCCGACGGCTCGCGCGTGATCCGCCGGAGCCTGACCGGCACCGACCCCGAAGCCCTGGGCCACGCCCTGGCCGACCTGTTGCTCACCGCCGGCGCCGACGCGCTCCTGAGCCATGCCTGAAGCCCTCTCCGGAAAACGCATCGTGGTGACGCGCCCCCGCGAACAGGCGGCCGACTTCTGCGCCCGGCTCGAAGCCGCCGGGGCCACCGTCATCCGCTTTCCGACGATCCGCATCGCCCCCGTGGACGACCCGGCCCCGCTCGACCGCGCCCTCGAACGGCTCGGCACCTACGACCGGGTCATCTTCACGAGCGTCAACGGCGTCCGGCACGTCTGGCAACGCCTCGAAGCCGCCGGACGGGCGTTTCCCCCCACCCTGCCCGTGGCTGCCATCGGCCCGGCGACGGCCGCGGCCCTCCGCCGGCACGGCCTGTCCCCCGACTTCGTACCGGACGACTACGTCGCCGAAGCCATCGTCGAAGGGCTCGGGGATGTCCGGGGGCAGGCGATCCTGCTGCCCCGCGCCGACATCGCCCGGGAGGCCCTGGCCCGCCTCCTGGCCCGGCGGGGCGCCCGGGTGGACGAGGTGGCCGCCTACCGTACCCTCCCCGCCACCCCTGACCCCGAGGGACTGGCCGCCCTCGAAGCCGGCGTCGATGCGCTCACCTTCACCAGCTCCTCGACGGTTCGCAACTTCGTAACGCTCCTCGGCGACCGTGCCCGCCGGATCGCCGCCACGGCCCTCGTCGCCTGCATCGGCCCCGTCACGGCGGAGACGGCCCGCACGCTGGGCCTCGCACCGGGCCTCGTCGCCGAAACCTATACAACCGGGGGACTCCTCGATGCCCTGATCGCGCATTATGCCGCATCGCCACGCACGACCGCCCCCCGGCCGTGCCGTTAACCTTCGGAAGCACCATGTCCGAGACCACGATCCAGACCGCCCCCGTCGCACACGCACAGGGCCGTTTCCCGGCCGTCCGCCCCCGCCGCCTCCGGCTGACGGCCTCGCTCCGGCAGATGGTCCGTGAGACGCGCCTCTCACCGGACGACTTCATCTATCCCCTGTTCGTGACCCACGGGGAGAACGTCGCCCGGCCGATCGCGTCGATGCCGGGCATCTGCCAGCTCTCCGTGGACCGGGCCGTCCGCCAGGCCGAAGCGGCGCACCGGCTCGGCATCCCGGCCGTCCTCCTCTTCGGAATCCCCGCCACGAAGGACCCGGTCGGCCTGGAGAATTTTTCGCCGGACGGCATCGTGCAACGGGCCATCCGGGCGATCAAGGAGGCCGTGCCCGGGCTGACGGTCGTCACCGACGTGTGCCTGTGCGAGTACACCGATCACGGCCACTGCGGGCTGTTGAACGTGGACGCGGCGGAGGCACACCGGGACGGCCCCGCTCGCCCCGAACCCGCCCTCCCGGAGGGATACGTGCTCAACGACGAGACGCTGGAGATCCTGCAGCGGGTGGCCCTCTCACATGCCGAAGCCGGGGCCGACGTGGTGGCACCGAGTGGTATGATGGACGGCATGGTAGCCGCCATCCGGGCGGCCCTCGACGGGCACGGCTTCGCCCACGTGCCGATCATGTCCTACAGCGTCAAATACGCCTCGGCGTTCTACGGGCCGTTCCGCGAGGCCGCCGGCGGCGCCCCCCGCTTCGGCGACCGGTCGACGCACCAGATGGACCCGGCCAACGCCCGCGAAGCCTTGCGCGAGGCCGCGCTCGACGTGCAGGAAGGCGCCGACTTCCTCATGGTCAAGCCCGCCCTCGCCTACCTCGACGTCCTCCACCGCCTGCGCAACACCCACCCCGACCTGCCGCTGGTGGCCTACAACGTCAGCGGCGAGTACGCCATGGTGAAGGCCGCCGCCGCCCGGGGCTGGCTCGACGAACAGCGCACCGTGCTGGAAATCCTCACCGGCCTCAAGCGCGCCGGCGCCGACCTCATCATCACCTACCATGCCCTCGACGCCGCCCGGTGGCTCCGGAAAACATACGACAGCCATGAGGAGAACGGATGACGGCCCTCGAAAAGGACAACACAGGCCATCAACAACCCTGCCCCTTGCCGTACGAAAACCTTTTCACGACAAATAAAAATCTTTTAATCCACCCCGTTACACCCACAAACACGGTCCACACATCCATGGCTCTCGACATCACGATCGCACGCCCGGGCCTCGACCTCAGCGAGAAGGGGCGCACCGAGACGGGCGAGACCACCTCGCTCGACCGGCGGCTCTTCATGCAACTGCTCGTCTTCGGCAACTGCTATGAGACGCTCCCGCTGATCGACGCCCTCGAAACCGCCGGCATCCAGGGCGTGCTCTACGAGGACGTAAACGATCCCTACGGCGTCGGCCTGCTCACCTTCGACGAGGACCCGGGCTACTTCATCGAAACGCTGCGTCCCTTCCTGCGCAGCGCACCCTTCCGCTCGCTCACGCCGAAGCCCGAGTTCACGATGATGGGCCGCACGTATTCGATCGGCTACGAACGGGACCTGGAAGAGGTGCTCCTGCATCGCCCGCGCCGCCACGTGTGCAACCCCGAATGGCCCTGGGCCATCTGGTATCCCCTGCGCCGCTCCGGCGCGTTCGAGAAGCTTTCGGCCGAGGAGCAGCGCACCATCCTGATGGAACACGGCGGCATCGGACGGGCCTACGGACGCGCCAACTATGCCCACGACGTCCGCCTCTCCTGCCACGGCCTCGACCGCCTCGACAACGACTTCGTCACCGGGCTGATGGGACCGGCGCTCTACCCGCTCTCGGCCATCGTACAGCACATGCGCAAAACCCGCCAGACGTCCGAGTTCCTGACCCGCCTCGGCCCCTTCTTCGTCGGCCGGGTCGCCTGGCAGGCCCCGACGGAAGGCGTCTGAAGGCGACCCCGGTGGGCCTTCTTCGCGCACACCCCCACCCTTATCGTAAAGCGACCGACAGGTAGAACCCGAAATCCGTAACCCGAAATTCCCTTCATGTCTTCTCGCCCCGACCGTTTTCTCCGGGCCTGTCGCCGCGAAGCGGTGGACTGCACGCCGGTGTGGCTCATGCGGCAGGCCGGACGGTACATGCCTGCCTACCGGGCGATCCGTGCCCGGCACAGCATGCTCGACGTGATCCGCAACCCCGCGCTGGCGGCCGAGATCACCCTGCAGCCCGTCGACGCGTTCGACCTCGATGCCGCCATCATCTTCTCGGACCTCCTCCCCCCGCTCATCGGGATGGGGCTCGACCTCACCTACGAGGCCGGGCACGGCCCGCGTATCGAGAACCCCATCACCCGAACGTACGACGTCGACCGGCTGGGCACGCCGCCGGCCGAGGAAACCATGGCCGGCACGCTGGAGGCAATCCGGCTCGTGAAAGCGGAGCTGGCCGGGCGGGGCCTCCCCCTCATCGGCTTTGCCGGCGCGCCCTTCACCCTGGCAAGCTACGCCATCGAGGGCGGCGGCTCGAAGCACTACATAAAAACGAAGGCCTTCATGTACCGGGAGCCCGCCGCCTGGCGCCGCCTGATGGAGAAACTCGTCACCGTCGTGGCGGACTTTCTCCTGCAGCAGGCCCGCGCGGGTGCCGATGCCCTGCAGGTGTTCGACTCCTGGGCCGGCACCCTCGCACCGGTCGACTACGAGCGGTACGTCCTCCCCTACAACCGCACCCTGTTCGAACGGATCGGGCGCGCCGGCGTCCCCACGATCAACTTCAGCACCGGCACCGGGGCCTTCATCGAAACGGTGGCCGCTTCGGGCGGGACGGTCGTCGGCATCGACTGGCGCCAGCGGCTCGACGTGGCCTGGCAGCGCATCGGCACCGGCCGCGCCGTCATGGGCAACCTGGATCCCGCCGCCCTCTTCGCGCCCTGGCGCGAGCTCAAGCCCCACCTCGACGACGTGCTCGCGCGCGCCGCCGGCCGCCCGGGCCACATCTTCAACCTGGGCCACGGCATCCTCCCCGAAACCCCCGTCGAAAACGTCCGGCGCCTCGTCGACTATGTCCACGAACGCACGGCGAACCGCACCCCGCAGCCCGAAGCGGTCCACCCGGAGCCCGGAACCTGAAACGTGGAACCCCAAGCAAACATGCCTGAACCGATCGGCGTACTGATCATGGCCTACGGCGGGCCGAACAGCCTGGAAGAGATCCCCGGCTACCTGGCCGACATCCGGAACGGCCGTCCGACGACGCCCGAAGTGCTGGAGGAGATCACGCACAACTACCGCCGGATCGGCGGTCGCTCGCCGCTGCTGGAGATCACCCGGCGGCAGGCCGATGCGATCCTGGAGGTGCTCAACGCCTCGGAGGCATCTCCCCGCTTCAAGGGGTACCTGGGTATGCGGCACTGGGCCCCGTGGATCGAGGAGACGGTCGGACGGATGATCGAGGACGGCATCCGCCGGGCCGTGAGCCTGGTGCTGGCCCCCCACTTCAGCCAGTTGTCGATCGCCAAATACCACCAGAAGATCGCCGACGGACTCGCCATGTACCGGGGTCACATCGACTTCGTGCACGTGGAGAGCTACCACGACGCGCCCGGGCTGATCGAAGCGCTGGCGCGGCGCGTGGAGGAAGGGTTGCACCGCTGGCCCAAGCCGGAGCGGGAGACGGTGCACGTCGTCTTCAGCGCCCACAGCCTGCCGGTGCGTATCCTCCAGACGGGGGACCCGTACGACCGGCAGCTCCGGGAGACGGCCCGCCTGGTGGCCGGACGGGTCGGGCTACCCGAAGCCCGGTGGTCCTGGAGCTACCAGTCCGCCGGCCGCAGCCCGGAGCCATGGCTGGGGCCGCAACTGGAGGAGCACCTGCCGGAACTGGCCGCCCGGGGTATCCGAAACGTCGTCAGCGTGCCCGTGGGCTTCGTGAGCGACCACGTGGAGATCCTGTATGACATCGACATTCAGGCTCAGGAGGTGGCGCGGGAGCACGGCATGCGGCTCGAACGCCCGCCGGCGCTGAACGACGATCCGGTCTTCATCCGGCAACTGGCCGAACTCGTGCGCGAGAAGGCCGCAGCGGCGGGCTGGCTGGCGGAAACCGGGGCCGTGGCGCCCTGACCGCGCTCGAAAAAGCACGGGTCCATGCGTCCTTTTCGCATCGTCATCGCGGGCGGCGGCATCACCGGGCTGGCGGCGGCCTACCGGCTCCAGAAGCTCGCCCGGACGCACAGCCTTCCGCTGGAGCTGCACCTGTTCGAACGGGATGCGCGCCTGGGCGGCAAGATCCTCACCGAGCGCACCGGCGGTTTCATCGTGGAGGCCGGCCCCGACATCTTCCTTGCCCGGAAGCCGGCCGCCCTCGACCTCTGCCGGGAACTGGGCCTTGCGGACCGCCTCCGGCCGACCTGCCCGGCGCGACGTGGCAGCTACATCCGCCGGGGCAACCGGCTCTACGCACTCCCGGAAGGGCTGAGCGGGCTGGTCCCGGCACGGCTCTGGCCCCTGATCGCCAGTCCGCTGCTTTCGCCGTGGGGCAAGCTGCGTCTGGTGCTGGACACCGTGCTTCCGGCCCGTTCCGGCCCGCCGGTGCCCGGGGGTTCGGACGACGAGTCGGTGGCCGCCTTCTTCACCCGCCGGCTCGGGCGAGAGGCGTATGAACGCCTCGTCGAGCCGCTGCTGGGCGGTATCTACGGCGGCGACGGCGAGCAACTCAGCCTCCGGGCTACCTTCCCCCGGCTCCGCGAACTCGAACGCGCGCACGGCAGCCTGATTCGCGGCCTGAAGGCCCGGCCGGAGCACACGACCCCCGAATCCGCTTTCCTCTCCCTGGCCGGGGGCATGGCCGAGCTGACCGGGGCCCTCGCCGCCGCCCTGACCGGCGTGCACGTCGCCGCCGGCCGTTGCGTCGAGGCCGTCGAACCGGCAGGGGGCGGCTACCGGATCCGGGCAGGCGGCACCAGCCTCGAGGCCGAGGCCGTCCTCCTGGCCACCCCCGCCTACGTGTCGGCCCGGCTCGTGGCGCCCTTCGCCCCCGCCCTGGCCGGTGAACTGGCGGCGATCCCCTACGGCTCCATCGCCACCCTCTCGCTCGCCTACCGCCTTTCCGACGTGCCGCACCCGCTCGACGCCTACGGCTACATCATCCCCCGCACCGAGGCGACGCCCGTGCTGGCCTGCACCTGGTCCTCGTCGAAGCTGCCGGAAAGGGCTCCTGAAGGGCACGCCCTCCTCCGCGTTTTCATCGCGGCGCGTGCGGGCGACGACGACCTGCTCGACCGCCCCGACGAGGCCCTGCTGGCCCTGGCCCGCGACGAACTGCGCGCCACGCTCGGCCTCACCGCCGTCCCCGTCTTCCACCGGCTCTACCGGTGGCAACGGGCCATGCCGCAGTACGTCCTCGGCCATCCGGAACGCCTCGACCGCATCGCCCGTCACCTCGACGCGCATCCCGGCCTCTACCTCGCCGGCGCCGGATACCGGGGTGTCGGCATCCCCGACTGCATCCGGGACGCCGAACGCGCGGCCCGCCAGATCGCCGCATGGTGCCAAAGCCGGCTTCAGAACGTGGAAGAAAAACCCTGAAACCCTGCGAAAAAATGTCCCTGGACCGATCCGTTGCCCTTTTTCGTGAAGCCCTCGAACTGCTGCCCGGCGGGGTGGACTCGCCGGCACGTGCGTTCAAGGCCGTCGGCGGGCAGCCGCGCTTCATCGACCGGGGCGAAGGCCCCTTTCTCATCGACGTGGACGGCAACCGGTACATCGACTACGTCCTCTCTTTCGGCCCGCTCATCCTCGGCCACGCGCCCGCCCCCGTCGTCGAGGCCCTGATCGAGACGGCGCGGAAGGGAACCAGTTTCGGAGCCCCGAGCCCGCTCGAGCTCGAGCTGGCCCGCCTCGTGAGGGACTTCATGCCGGCGGTCGAAATGCTCCGGTTCGTCAATTCCGGCACGGAGGCGACGATGAGCGCGCTGCGCCTGGCCCGCGCCTATACGGGTCGCGACAAGATCGTCAAGTTCCGGGGCAACTACCACGGTCATGCGGACCTGCTGCTCGTGCAGGCCGGCTCCGGGGTGGCCACGCTCGGCCTGCCGGACTCGCCCGGCGTGCCCGCCGCCGCCGTCGCGGATACCCTCCCGGCGCCCTACAACGACCTCGACGCCGTCGAACGGCTCTTCGAGCGGTATCCGAAGCAGATCGCGGCCGTGATCGTCGAGCCGGTGGCCGGCAACATGGGGGTGGTGCTTCCCCGGCCGGGCTACCTGGAAGGCCTGCGGGCCCTCACCCGCGACCACGGCGCCCTGCTTATCTTCGACGAAGTGATGACCGGCTTCCGGGTGCATCCCGGCGGCGCCCAGGCCCGCTACGGCGTCACCCCCGACCTGACCGCCCTCGGCAAGGTGATCGGAGGCGGCCTGCCCGTCGGGGCCTACGGGGGACGGCGGGAGATCATGGAGATGGTGGCCCCCGCCGGGCCGGTCTACCAGGCCGGCACCCTGTCCGGCAACCCGCTGGCCATGGCCGCCGGCATCGCCACCCTGAAGGCCCTGAAGACCCCCGGCCTCTGGGACGGCATCGCGGAGCGCACCGCCCGCCTCGCCGGGCGCCTGCGCCAGGCCGCCGGCGCCGCCGGCATCCCCGTCCAGGTGGCACACGCCGGAACGATGTTCACCCTCTTCTTCACCGGCACCCCCGTGCACGACTGGACGAGCGCCGCCCGCTCCGACACCGACCGCTTCGCCCGGTTCTTCCGGGCCCTCCTCGACGAGGGTGTCTACCTGCCACCTTCCCAGTTCGAGGCCTGCTTCCTCTCCGCCGCCCACACCGAGGACGAGATCGACGCGACCGTGGCGGCGGCGGAACGGGCCCTCCACCGGCTGCGCTGAAACGCTTCAACCCCCTCGCACGGGTCCGGGGTCACGCTTCGCCGCCCGGACCACCGAACTGGATCGGCGGCATGGAGACGTGTTCTTCGATGTCGCCGTGCGCCTGCTCATACTTCTCGATGTTGTCCGCCAGCGCGTGCAGGAGCCGTTTGGCGTGATGGGGGGTGATGATGATGCGGCTCTTCACCCGCGCCTTCGGCACCCCCGGCATGATCCGGATGAAGTCGAGGATGAACTCTTCCGACGAGTGGGCAATCATCACCAGGTTGGCATAGACGCCTTCGGCCACCTCCTCGCTCAACTCGATGTTGAGATGCGACTGGCCCGGATGCTGCTTATCTTTTTCGCTCATAGGTATGCAAGGTCTTTGATGCCGGGGTACGACCGCCGCCCTCAACCGTTGCCGTTCCGTCCGGCGGTGACAAGTACGCTGATGAGGTCGCTTCTGGTGATGATTTCGAAGTCTTCACTGTCCGGCGGGTGTACGAGGACCGCGCCCTGCTCGAGGTAGGCCGAGAGCAGATCCAGATGCAACGAGCGGGGTACGATGGGGAACGGCGTGCCCATGACCGAGCGGACCGGCTCCTCCCGGGCGGCCGGGTTTTCGATCAGCCGGTTCAGCAGGCCGCTCTCCGTGATGCTGCCGACGACCTCGCGCCCCGCGATCACCGGCAACTGGGAGATGCCGTGCTCGTTCANNAGATCCAGATGCAACGAGCGGGGTACGATGGGGAACGGCGTGCCCATGACCGAGCGGACCGGCTCCTCCCGGGCGGCCGGGTTTTCGATCAGCCGGTTCAGCAGGCCGCTCTCCGTGATGCTGCCGACGACCTCGCGCCCCGCGATCACCGGCAACTGGGAGATGCCGTGCTCGTTCATCAGCCGGATGGCCTCGGCCAGCGTGTCGTCCGGCGATACGGAGATCACCCCGCGCTTTTGGGGGCGGGAGGCGAGGATCTGCTCGACGGTCAGTTCCGGCTGGCCCGGCAGAAAGCCGTGGTTCCGCATCCAGTTGTCGTTGTACGTCTTCGAGAGGTAGCGGAAGCCGGCATCCGGCAGGATCACCACAACCACGTCCTGCGCCGAGAGCGTCTCCCGGTGTGTGTGCAGCCACTGCAGCGCCCCGGCCATCGCCAGGCCAGAGGACTGCCCGACGAAGAGCCCCTCCTCGCGGGCCAGCCGCCGGGTCATGAGCATGGCGTCCTTGTCCGAGACGCGAACGTAGTCGTCAACCAGGCCGAAATCCATGTTGCCGGCGAGGATGTCCTCGCCGACGCCCTCGGTGAGATAGGGATAGATCTCGTTCTCGTCGAAAACGCCCTCGTGGAAATACTTGTAATAGACCGAGCCGTAGGGATCGACCCCGACGACCTTCACCCCCGGTTTCTGTTCCTTGAGATAACGGGCGGTGCCCGAGATCGTCCCGCCGGTGCCGGCCCCGGCGATCAGGTGGGTAACACGTCCCTCGGTATCCTCCCAGATCTCCGGTCCGGTACTCCGGTAATGCGCTTCGGTATTGGCGGGGTTGTCATACTGGTTCAGATAGACCGCGTTGGGGATCTCCTCGGCCAGACGCCGCGCCACCGAATAGTACGAGCGCGGGTCCTCCGGGGCCACGTTCGTCGGGCAGACGATGACCTCGGCGCCGAGGGCCCGGAGCACGTCGAGCTTCTCCTGGCTCTGCTTGTCGGTGGTGGTAAAGATGCAGCGGTATCCCCGGGCGATGGCGGCCAGGGCCACGCCGGCGCCCGTGTTGCCGCTGGTGCCCTCGATGATCGTGCCGCCGGGCTTGAGCCGTCCCTCCCGCTCGGCCGCCTCGATCATGCTGATCCCGATGCGGTCCTTGACCGAGCCGCAGGGGTTGAAGAACTCGACCTTCGCCAGCACGAGGCAGGGCAGGCCCGTCGCCAGCCGGTTGATCTTGACCAGCGGCGTCCTGCCGATGGTACCCAGGATGTTCTCGTGCCACATCACGAACTACCGGAATTTGTGGTATATTGCGGTGTGCCTCCACACAGGCGGGCCGGCGCCCCAAGATACGAGCCCGCTTTCCGGAAGGCCACCGCACCGGAGCGTATTCAAGAGGGATACACTTTCGGCCGGAGCCCCAGTTCCGGCCCCCCTGCCCGCGATCTCGTTCCTCCAGATGCCGGACGAAGCCTTACCGCCCGTTGAACCCGAACTCCTCGTGGCCACCTTCAGCCCGCAGGGGACCCTGCTGTACCGCAACGAAGCCTGGATCAATACCTTCGGCGACACAAACCCGCCGTGGGAACGGCTCTCGCAGGAAGACGGGGACCTGGCCACCCGGTACGTCGGGGAGGCCGCCGGGGGCCTGCTGGTGACCAACCAGCTTTTCTTCGTCCACACGCCGGCACGGGAGGAGCCCCTGCCGGCCCTGCTCCACTTCCTCCCGGTCTTCCGGGACTGGGCCGCCATGGCCCGGTCGGTTCAGGCCGTCATGGTCACGGGCGAAATGCTCACCGCGCCCGGTTCGTGGATGGCCAGCCAGACCCTCCGGCACCGGATGGAAACGCTCGGCCGCATGACGATGGGCATCGCCCACGACTTCAACAACCTCCTGAGCAGCATCCTGGGCCACCTGGAGCTGCTCAAGTCGGCCTGGCCGGGCGAGGCCCCCGCCTACCTGATGGACGAGCACCTGCACCCCGTCGAGCAGGCCGCGCTCGACGGGGCGGCGCTGGTGCGCAAGATCCAGCAGTACATCCGCCAGGAGAAAGAGGCGACCTTCGAGCCGGTCGACCTGCCGACCCTGATCCGGGACGTGGCGATGCTGACCAAACCGTACTGGTACAACGAACCCCGGCTCCAGGGCATCGCCATCGACCTCGAACTCGACCTCGACCCGGTGCCCCCCATCATGGGGCTGGCCGCCGAACTGCGCGACGTCTTCGTCAACCTCATCCTCAACGCCGTGCAGGCCATGCCGCAGGGCGGGCACATCACCATCCGGACGCGGCACGAGCCCGAGCGGGGCGTCGTGGTCCACCTGGCCGACACCGGCACCGGCATCCCCGAGCGGATCCAGGCCCGCATCTTCGAACCCCTCTTCACCACGAAGGGCCAGCGCGGCACCGGGATGGGCCTGGCCGTCTGCTACGGCATCGTGCAGGAGCACGACGGCTCGATCGAGGTGCAATCCCGGCTCGGGCAGGGGACGGTCTTCATCCTCACCTTCCCGCCGGCCCACATGAAGGTCCTCCCCCCACCTTCCGGCGAACCTCCACCTCCACAACGACGCGCGCGCATCCTGATCGTCGACGACGAGCCGGGCGTCCGCACCGTCCTCGCGAAGCTGCTGGCCCTGAAAGGGCACGAGGCCCGGGTTGCCGGCTCGGGCTCCGAGGCCCTGGCCCTGGCCGAACGGGAACCCTTCGACCTGGTCATCACGGACCAGGGCATGCCCGAGATGAACGGCCGCCAGCTCGCCCGGGCCCTGCGCCGCCGCTTCCCCGACCTCCCCGTCCTGCTCCTGACCGGCGACACCGACGCCGGCGAAGCCGACGAGAGCGTCAGCGCCGTCCATGCCAAACCCTTCCGCATCGACCAGCTGAACTCCCTCATCCAGGCCCTGCTCGCGTCCTGACATCCTCCTCCGGCCGGCTGCCGGTCCTGCACGACGCCCGCCACTTTGGCAGCACCCGGGCTTTGGCCTGGTTTTTGAACCCCCTCTCAGGCCAATCCAGACCCTCCTTTGCATACACGAAGGCACACCGGGCACCGGCAGACCGGCGCCCACAAACTGCCGAAAATACAGCCTGTTATGATGGATCCGATCACCTTCTGGCTTATAGACGACGAAGACTCAGAGCAGAGCATCCCGTTGCCCACACCGGACGAGGAAAAGGCCATGAGCACGTCCGAGCTTCCGGAGGTGCTGCCGATCCTGACGTTGCGCAACACCGTGCTCTTCCCCGGCGTGGTGCTGCCCATCACGGTGGGACGGGACGCCTCGCTCAAACTGGTCCGGGACGCCTTCAACAGCGACCGGCAGATCGGCGTCGTGGCCCAGATCAGCAGCGACGTCGAAAACCCCTCCCCGCAAGACCTCTACACCGTCGGAACCGTCGCCACCATCCTGAAACTCATCAAGATGCCCGACGGCACCAAGTCCATCGTGATTCAGGGCAAGCGACGCTTCCGGGTGGATGAGTACGTGCAGCAGGAGCCCTACTTCAAGGCCCGCGTCTCGCCCATTCCCGAAGACGAAGACGTCGATCCGATCGAGCTGCATGCGCGGATCCGCTCGATCAAGGAACTCGCCATCCAGATCGTCAACCTTTCGCCCAACCTGCCCAGCGAGGCGGCCTATGCGATCCAGAACATCGAGTCCCCGACGTTCCTGATCCACTTCATCGCCTCGAACCTCCAGATCGACGTCGAGGAAAAGCAGAAGCTGCTCGAGACCGTCTCGATCCTGGAGCGGGCGGACCTGGTGATGGGCTTCCTGACCCACGAGTTGCAGGTGCTCCAGCTCTCCGAAGAGATCCGCTCGCGCGTCCGGAGCGACGTCGACCAGCAGCAGCGTGAGTACCTGCTGCGCCAGCAGATGAAAGCCATCCAGGAGGAACTCGGGGAGACCGACGCCACCGCGGCCGAGATCGCCGAACTGCGCCGGCGAGCCGAGGAAAAGGACCTCCCCGAGCACGTCCGCAAAACCCTGGAGAAGGAGCTCGAGAAGCTCTCGCGCTCGAACCCGGCTTCGCCGGACTACGCCGTCACGCGCAACTACATCGACTGGATCCTCGACCTGCCCTGGAAAGAACACTCGGAGGATCACCTGGACCTGAAGCGGGCCCGGGAGATCCTGGACGAGGACCATTACGGCCTCGAACGGGTCAAGGACCGGATCCTCGAATACCTGGCGGTCCTCAAGCTCAAGGGGGACATGAAGGCCCCCATCCTGTGCTTCTACGGCCCGCCCGGCGTCGGGAAGACCAGCCTGGGCAAGAGCATCGCCCGGGCTCTGGGCCGCCGGTTCGTCCGCATGAGCCTGGGCGGCGTGCGGGACGAAGCCGAGATCCGGGGCCATCGCCGGACGTACGTCGGAGCCCTCCCCGGCCGGATCATCCAGGGCATGAAGAAGGCCGGCACCATCAACCCGGTCATGATGCTCGACGAGGTCGACAAGCTCGGCGCCGACTTCCGGGGGGACCCCTCCAGTGCCCTGCTCGAAGTGCTCGACCCCGAGCAGAACTATGCCTTCAACGACCACTACCTCGAGCTCGACTATGACCTGTCGAAGGTGCTCTTCATCGCCACGGCGAACTACATCGAGATGATCCCCGCCCCGTTGCGGGACCGCATGGAGATGATCGAGATCACCGGCTACACGCCGGAGGAGAAGCTCGAGATCGCCAAACGGCACCTGTTGCCCCGCCAGATCGAGCGGCACGGCCTGAAACCGGAGCAGCTCCGGGTCACCGACGAGGCCATCCGCCTGATCATCGAGGGCTACACGCGCGAGTCCGGCGTGCGCCAGCTCGAGCGCAACCTGGGCGCCATCGCCCGCGGCGTGGCCAAACGGATCGCGCTGGAGGAGATCACCGAGGCCGTCGTGGACCGGGACGACGTGGAGACCTACCTGCGGGCCCGCAAGTACTTCTCCGAGGTCGCCCAGCGCACCGAGGTGCCGGGCGTGGCCACCGGCCTGGCCTGGACCCCCACCGGCGGCGACATCCTCTTCATCGAGGCGTCCGTCTCGCGCGGCAGCGGCAAGATGATCCTGACCGGCCAGCTCGGCGACGTGATGAAAGAGTCGGCGCAGGCGGCCCTCTCGTGGGTGAAGGCGCATGCCACCGAGCTGGGCATCCCGCTCGAAGCCTTCCGGCAGTGGGACCTGCACGTGCACGTGCCGGCCGGAGCCGTGCCGAAAGACGGCCCCTCCGCCGGGGTAGCCCTGCTCTCGGCGCTGGTCTCCATCTACACCCAGCGGCGCGTCCGGCACACCGTCGCCATGACGGGCGAGATCACGCTGCGCGGGATGGTGCTGCCCGTCGGCGGCATCAAGGAGAAGGTGCTGGCTGCCAAACGGGCCGGCATCGAAACGGTCCTCCTCCCCGAAAAGAACCGGAAGGACGTGGCCGAGATCAAGCCCGAGGCCCTCGAAGGCCTGCAGATCGTCTACGTGAACCGCGTCGAGGAGGTGCTCGAACACGTCCTCGAACCGAACCCGGTCAAAGACCCGCAGGCCTTCTTCGCCGTCCCCGAGGACGCGCCCCGGCCGGTTGAAGAAACCACCAACGGCGCCCGGATCGTGGAAACCCCCGCGGAAGGCTGACGCCGAATCGAGCAGACCAGCAAGGGCCGTCTTCCCGGTGGAGACGGCCCTTTTCCGTCTTCAGGCGCTGCCGGCGGCAAAGGTCTCACCGGCGCGGCCGCTCCTCCCGATACTCTTCCAGAATCTTGGCCTCCTCGATGTCCGGGTCGAGCCCCTGCCGGAAGGCACGCTCCGCCTCCACCACGACGTCCGCCGCCCGGTCCAGGACGGCCTCGACGGCATTGCCCAGCAACCGGACGGCAAAGCCCCCCAGCCAGACGGCCTTGCCCAGCGCGTTGAGGCGTTCAAACTCGATCAGCCTGTCGTCGGAATCCGCCATGCCCGCCGCCGTCAGTTTGCCCGATCGTCCTCTCCGGAGGTTTTCTTCCCCTTCGCCGTCGTCCGGGAGGCCCGCCGGCGCGCCGTCTGGCCGGGCGTTTCGGCCTCGCCCGCCTCGCGGCTGCCGGTCTGGCACAGCGCGTCGAGCAGGCCGGCGAGGGCCAGCCCGGCCTGTTCCAGCCCGCGACCGATCGTGGCGGCGGCGGCCTCGATGAGAAACAGGGCCCGGTCCTCCAGCTTCAACTCGTCGAAGGCCGCGCGGGCCTGGCGGTAGGCGTCCTGCTGCGTCTGCTCTCTCTCCGTCATGTCGTTTCGGGCCTGCGGCGCCCGGGGCTGCTTTGGATGTACGGTCGATTTGCCGTAGACTGTAGACGAGACCGGAGAGACCAGGTTTCATCCCCGGGTCCGCTCCGGCGCCCGTCGTACCGTCCCCATCGCCCATGTCCGACCCCCTGGCTCCGCCTCCCGGATCCCCTGCCGACACCGCGGCGACCTTCCTCGAAGGGCTCGTCATCCGCGCCACGGGCAGCTGGTACGACGTGCAGGCGGGCGAGCAGGTCATTCCGTCGAAGGTCCGCGGCCGGTTTCGGCTCGAAGAGAGCGAGACCACGAGCCCCGTCGTCGTCGGCGACCGGGTGACGATCCGCCTCAACGAGGACGGGACCGGGCTCATCACCGAGATCCACCCCCGGCGTAACGAGCTCAAGCGCCGGGCCGCCGGCCGCCGCGTCGGCCTGGTACACGTCCTCGCCGCCAACATCGACGCGGCGTGGGTCGTCCAGTCGATCCGCCTGCCGAAGATCAACCCGGGCTTCATCGACCGCTTCCTGGTGATGGCCGAACGGGACGAGTTGCCCGCCGGGATCGTTTTCAACAAGCTCGACCTGATGAAGCCGGCCGACCGGGACGCGGTGTTTTTCCTGCGCGACCTGTATGCCGGGCTGGGCTATCCGGTCCTGATGACGAGCGTGAAGACGGGCGAAGGCCTCGACGCGTTTGCCGCCGCCCTCCGGGGGCGGGTCAGCGTCGTGGCCGGTCCCTCCGGCGTGGGCAAGTCCTCTCTCCTCAATGCCGTGGAACCCGGTCTCAACCTCCGCATCGGCGAGGTGAGCCGGAAAACGAAGAAAGGGCGCCACACGACCACCTATGCCGCCCTCTACCCGCTCTCCTCCGGCGGCTTCGTCGTGGACACGCCGGGCCTCCGGGAGTTCGGGCTGGTGGACCTCGAACCCGCCGAGCTCGGGCACTACTTCGTCGAGTTCCGGCCTTTTCTGCCCGCGTGCCACTTCCCCGACTGCACGCACGATCACGAGCCGGGCTGTGCGGTCAAGGAGGCCGTCGCACGCGACGAGATCACGCCGGAACGGTACGAGAGCTACCTCAACATCCTGTACTCGCTCCACCTGGGCGAAAAGGACGTGGGGCGTTGAAGACCGGGCGGCGCGCACGGGAGACGCGTCAGGCCCGGCGGCTCCGGCGCTTTTTCCCTTTCCCCTTCGAGGCAGCCCGTTCTTCGAGGAGCCGGAGGGCTTCCTCCATCGTCAGCGCCTCGGGATCGAGACCGTCCGGAAGGGAAGCGTTCAGGCGCTGGTGTTTCACATAGGGCCCGTACCGGCCGTTCCAGACCGTCACCGGCTCGCCCGTTTCCGGGTGCGGCCCCAGCTCACGCAGCGGCTTGTTCTTCGCTTCCTTCCGGGCGATGAGTTCGAGCGCCCGGTCCAGGTCGACGGTGAGGACGTCGTCGTCGCCCGTGAGGGAGGCGAACGTCTTGCCGTGCTGCACGTAGGGCCCGTACCGGCCGATGTTGGCCACGACCGGCTGGCCGGTCTCGGGATGGGCACCCAGGGTACGGGGTAACCGGAGCAACTCGACGGCCACGGCAAGGGTCACTTCCTCCGGGGCCAGTCCTTTCGGCAGCGAGACGCGCTTCGGCCCGCCGGGCTCGTCGTTCTCACCGAGCTGCACGTAGGGCCCGTAGGGTCCTTCCTTGAGGAAGACGGGGCGTCGCGTTTCGGGATGGAGGCCCAGGAGCCCGTCGTCCTGGCTGCTGGCTTTCCGGATGAGCTCGGCGAGGGTTTCCTCGGTCACGTCGCCGGGCACGAGGTCGTCCGGAAGCGAGGCGGTGACCCGCTCGTCGCCGTCCTCGTACTCGACGTACGGCCCGTAGCGCCCGACGCGTACCTTGTAGGGTCCCCATTGCGGGAAGTGGATGGTGGCCACCTGCCGGGCGTCGATGGTGTCGAGCCCCTTCTCCACACGCTTTTCGAGGCCGTCCTCCCCCGAATAGAACTGGCGCAGGTAGGGGACGGGCCGGCGCTGGCCCGAGGCGATGTCGTCGAGGGCCTGTTCCATGCGCGCCGTGAAGCCGACGTCGACGAGGCGGGCGAACTGGGTCTCGAGCAGGTTGTTCGTGGCGAAGGCGGTGAAGGTGGGCACGAGCTGGTTGCCCTGCCGGCGCACGTAGCCCCGCTCCACGATGGTGTCGATGATGGTGGCATAGGTGCTGGGACGCCCGATGCCTTCCTTCTCGAGGGTCTTGATGAGGGTGGCCTCGGTATAGCGGGCCGGCGGCTTCGTTTCGCGCCCCAGGGGTTCGACGCGCCGGCAGGCGGGCCGGTCGCCCTCGCGCAGGTCGGGCAGCGGCTGCTCACGGTCTTCGAGGGCGGCTTCCGGGTCGTCGCTGCCCTCGACGTAGGCGCGGAAGAAGCCGGGGAACAGGATGGTCTTGCCCGAAGCGCGGAACGTGGCGCGCTCCTCCCCTTCGCCCGCCTCGAGCGTGACCGTGACCAGGCGCAGCCGGGCGTCCGCCATCTGGGTGGCGACGGTACGCTTCCAGATCAGGTCGTAGAGGGCGCCCTCCGGACCGGTCAGGCCCAGCTCTTCGGCGGTCTTCATCTCGCGCCCGGCGGGGCGGATGGCCTCATGGGCCTCCTGGGCATTGCGCACCTTGCCCGTGAACTGCCGGGGCGCCGGGCTCAGGTATTCCTCGCCGTAGCGCCCGGCGACGGCCCGCCGGGCGGCCTCGACGGCTTCCTGTGAGAGGTTCGTCGAGTCGGTGCGCATGTAGGTGATGTAGCCCTGCTCGTAGAGGTGCTGCGCCACCTGCATCGTCTTCCGTGCCGAGAAGCCGAGCTTGCGGCTGGCCTCCTGCTGGAGTGTCGAGGTGATGAAGGGGGGGTAGGGCGAACGTGTCTCGGTGCGGGCGTTGACGTTCGTGACGCGCCAGGGCCCCGACGGCAGCCGCCCGGCCAGGCGACGGGCTTCGGCCTCCTCCAGCAGCACGAGGTCGCGTCCCGGCACGAGCCCGTCCTTCAGCCGGCCGGTGTGGTCGTCAAAGTCGCGCCCCGTGGCAATGCGCAGGCCGCGCACGTGCGTCAGCTGGGCCTCGAACGCCTCGCCCGCCTGCTCCAGGAGCGCCTTCAGTGTCCAGTACGAGGCCGGCACGAAGGCGATGCGCTCCTTCTCGCGATGGACCAGCAGGCGCACGGCCACGCTCTGCACCCGCCCGGCCGAGAGGCGCGGGGCGATCTTCTTCCAGAGCAGCGGCGAAAGCGTGTAGCCGAAGAGCCGGTCCAGGATGCGGCGCGTCTCCTGGGCATCGACCAGGTGCTGGTCCATGTCCCGCGTCTTTTCGAGCGCCTCCAGGATGGCCTCGCGGGTGATCTCATGAAAAACCATCCGGCGGACGGGCACGCGCGGTTTGAGCACCTCGAGCAGGTGCCAGCCGATGGACTCCCCCTCCCGGTCCTCGTCCGTGGCGATGTAGAGCTCGTCCGCCTCTTTCAGCGCTTCCTTCAACTGGCGGACGACCTTCTTCTTGTCGGGTGGAATGACATAGAGGGGCTGAAAATCATGGGCCACATCCACCCCGAGCCGGGCCCAGGGCGCCTGCTTGAAACGCTCCGGGATCTCGGCGGCCGAGGCGGGCAGGTCCCGGACGTGCCCCATGCTGGCTTCCACCTCGAACTCGTTGCCGGGCAGAAAGCGGCGGATGGTACGGGCCTTCGTGGGCGATTCGACGACGACCAGTCGTTTCATGTGCGTATACCTTGAATCCATGATGCCTGCCGGCAGGCGGGCGACGCAAGGGCCCCGGCGGCGTTGAAAAGGACGCGTGCCGCGTCCCTGTGCGCAACCCCTGTTTCGGGACGGACCAGGATCGGAAACGAGGGTGACAGGGGTCCGTCCCGGCAGCCGGGACCCCGCGGAAAAAATCGCTACGGGCGCACTCTCACGCCAGGCCCTGCAGAACGTTCCGGGGGCCTGCAGGCCCCCGGGCCCGGCTCCCGGCCCGGCGTCCCCAACAAAAAGCGCTTCCGGTCCGGAACTCCCCGCCCCCCACCACCTTTTTTGACCGTAGCATCACACAACCAGCCCACCACAACATGTATCTTCCCGGAGTTTAGCGCGTTGCGAACGGCCTTTCCGTTTCACTCAAACACAGGGCACGACGAACATGGAGACTGCCGGTAAGACGACCGAGGTGGCAACCCCGGTCAAGAAATATACGTACGTCTTCGGCAACGGCACGGCCGAGGGGGACAAGTCGATGAAGGCGCTCCTGGGCGGCAAGGGCGCGAACCTGGCCGAGATGAGCGCCATCGGGCTGCCGGTGCCGCCGGGCTTCACCATCAGCACGGAAGCCTGCAAGACCTACTACGACCTGGGCGAGCAGTGGCCCGAAGGGCTGGCCGAACAGGTGGAGGAAGGCATCCGGCACATCGAAGAGGCGATGGGCGCCCGCTTCGGCGACCCGGACAACCCCCTCCTCGTCTCGGTCCGCAGCGGGGCGGCCATCTCGATGCCCGGCATGATGGACACGGTCCTCAACCTGGGCCTCAACGACGCCGCCGTCGAAGGACTGGCCCGCCGGACGAACAACGAGCGCTTCGCCTACGACGCCTACCGCCGCTTCATCGACATGTTCGGCGACGTGGTCTCCGGCGTCGACCACCACTACTTCGAGGAGGCCCTCGAAGGCCTCAAGCAGGAGGTCGGGGCCAAAAACGACGTGGACCTGACGGCCGAGCACCTGAAAGAGCTCGTCGACCGCTACAAGGCCGTCTACCGCAAGCACAAGGGCCTCATGTTCCCGGACGACCCGCGCGAACAGCTCGCGCTGGCCATCAACGCCGTCTTCAAGTCCTGGAACAGCGACCGGGCCATCAAATACCGGCAGATCAACAAGATCACGGGGCTGCTCGGCACGGCCGTGAACGTGCAGGCGATGGTCTTCGGCAACATGGGCGAGGACAGCGGCACGGGCGTCTGCTTCACGCGCAACCCTTCCACCGGCGAGCACAAGCTCTACGGCGAGTTCCTGGTCAACGCCCAGGGCGAGGACGTCGTCGCCGGCATCCGCACGCCCGAGCCCATCGACAAGATGGCCGAGCTGCTGCCGCAGGCCTACCGCGAGCTCGTCGAGACGACCAGCCTGCTGGAGAAGCACTACAAGAACATGCAGGACATCGAGTTCACGGTGCAGACCGGCCGGCTCTTCATCCTGCAGACCCGCAACGGCAAGCGCACCGGCACGGCTGCCGTCAAGATCGCCGTGGACATGGTACGTGAAGGGCTGGTGGACAAGCGCACCGCCGTCCGCGACCTCGTCGAGCCCCGCCACATCGACCAGCTCCTGCACCCGCGCTTCAAGGACGAAGCGGGGTATAAGGACAAGGTCATCGCCAAAGGGCTGCCGGCCTCGCCCGGTGCCGCCGTCGGCAAGGTGGTCTTCTCAGCCGAAGACGCCGAGGCCGCCCGCGACCGGGGCGAGGACGTCATCCTCGTCCGCATCGAGACGAGCCCCGAGGACGTCGGCGGCATGGACGCCGCAAAAGGCATCCTCACCTCGCGCGGCGGCATGACCAGCCACGCCGCCGTCGTGGCCCGCGGCTGGGGCAAACCCTGCGTGGCCGGCTGCGGCGACATCGTCATCAACTACAAAAACAAATCGTTCACCAACGGCCAGGTCACGGTCCACGAAGGCGACTGGATCTCGATCAACGGCTCCACCGGCGAGGTCATCCTGGGCAAACAGGCGCTCGTCGCGCCCGAGCTCAGCGGCGACTTCGCCACGTTCATGTCGTGGGTGGACGAGTTCCGCGTGATGAAGGTGCGCACGAACGCCGACACCCCCGCCGACGCCGCCAAGGCCCGCGAGTTCGGCGCCCAGGGCATCGGCCTCTGCCGCACCGAGCACATGTTCTTCGAGGGCGACCGCATCCTCTCGATGCGGAAGATGATCATGGCCTCGAATGAGAAGGAGCGCCGGGCCGCGCTGGCCGAGCTGCTCCCCTACCAGAAGGAGGACTTCCTCGGCATCTTCCGGGCCATGGACGGCCTGCCGGTGACGATCCGCCTGCTCGACCCGCCGCTGCACGAGTTCCTCCCCCATGACAAGCAGGGGCAGATGGAGATGGCCGAGGCGCTGGGCCTCTCGCTGGCCGAGGTCAAGGCCAAGGTGGAGGCGCTCTCCGAGTTCAACCCCATGCTCGGCCACCGCGGCTGCCGCCTGGGCATCACCTATCCCGAGATCACCGAGATGCAGGCCCGCGCCATCCTGGAGGCCGCCGTCGAGCTGGACGAGGAAGGCGTCACGGTGCTGCCCGAGATCATGGTGCCGCTCGTGGGCACGGTCGAGGAGTTGATCCATCAGAAAGCCGTCATCCAGCGAACCGCCGAAAAGGTCTTCGAGGAGAAAGGCCGGCGCATCGACTACCAGATCGGCACGATGATCGAAATCCCCCGCGCCGCACTGACGGCCGACGAGATCGCCCGGGAGGCCGATTTCTTCTCCTTCGGCACGAACGACCTGACGCAGCTCACCTTCGGCTACAGCCGCGACGACGCCGGGCGCTTCCTGCCCTACTACGTCGAGCAAAAGATCCTGAAGGACGATCCGTTCCAGAGCATCGACCAGACGGGGGTGGGGCAACTCATCCGGATCGGGGTCGAGCGCGGGCGGTCCACGCGGCCGCTGCTCAAGGTGGGGATCTGCGGGGAGCACGGCGGCGACCCCGAGTCGGTCCACTTCTGCTACGAGGTGGGCATGGACTACGTCTCGTGCTCGCCGTTCCGTGTGCCGATTGCCCGCCTGGCCGCCGCCCAGGCCTACCTGACCGCCCAGGACCGGCAACAGGACGCCTGAGCCGCCCCGGACGGGGCGCACCCGTCCCCCGAACATGAGCTGGATCTTCGGCTTCATCGGTGCGAGCCTCTCCCGTTCCCGTCGGGAGGGGCTCGCCGCGTTTCATCCGAAGGGGACGGTCTACAGGGGCGCGTCGTACTATGTGGCCGTCGGCGGGCCGGCGGCCACCACCCGGCACGGGCGCCACGGCAACGGCGGGTGGGCCGTCTGCGGGCTCGGCCTGCGCGTAGGGACGGACGCGACGACGCTCCTCGACGCGGCCGACTGGCGGCGGCTGCTTGCCTTCCCGGCTCCGCCCCTCGACACCCTCGACGGGCACTTCGTCGCCGCACGGTGGACCGAAGGGCACGCCGAGCTGTTTGCCGACCCGCTGGGCGTGCGTACCCTCTACCTGACCACCCTCCCCGACGGCGTCGCCTTCGGCACCCGGCCCATCGACCTGGCCCGGCTCGCCGGCGGCACCGTCGATCTCGAAACCTTCGGCGCCCACTGGCTCACGTTCAACCTGCTGGCCCCGCTGAGCCCGATCCGGGGGCTGACCCGCCTCGGCCCCGGCGGGCACGCCCGCTGCACCCCCGACCGGTTCACCCTCAGCGCGAAGCCCTGGACGCCTCTCGAGACGCCCGGCGACCCGGACGCTTTCCGCCGCACCCTGCAGGCCCTCCTTCGCCCGCACCTGCCCGCCGGGCGAACCACCAGCCTGGGCCTCTCCGGCGGCCTCGACTCGCGCCTGCTCCTGGCCCTGTTGCCCCCTGGCACCTGGCAGGCCCACACCTTCGGCCCGCCGGATCACCCCGACGTCCGGGTCGCCCGGCGCCTGGCCGCCGCCGCCGGCCTGCCCCACCGGCACCTCTGCGAACCGGTGCCCGACGCCGAGACGTGCCTCACCCTGCTCCGCGAGCACGCGGCGCTGACCCACGTCATCTCGCCGGCCTCGACCGCCCTCGGGGGGCGGTACTATGCCCGCCTCGCCCGCGACGAAGCCTTCCTGATCGACGGCGGCTTCGGCGAAGTCGCCCGGCGACAGTTCTTCAACCGGCTGCTCCGCCGCGGGCGCCCGGCCCTCCGGCACCGTACCCCCGGCGAGACGATCCTCCGCTTCCTCCGCGTCGAGCGGGCCGACGTCTTCACCCCCGAGGCCATCGCGCAGATGGAGGCCGGCGCCCTGCGGCAACTCGCCGCCACCTGGCACACCCTGCCCCCCGCGGAAACGCTGGGCCCGGAAGCCTTCCTGGACCTGCTCGGCGTGCGCACCCGCCTCCCCAACTTCTTCGGCTTCGAACAAAACCGGCTCGACGCCCTTCTGCCCGGCTACATGCCCTTCGCCCAGCCCTCGCTGCTCCGGGCCGTCTTCCAGATCCCGCTGCGCCTCCGGAAGAACGGGCGTCTCTTTCGCCGCCTCATCCGGGACGCTGCGCCGGCCCTCACCCGGTATCCCCTCGTCAAGGGAGATCAACCCTACCCCTTCTCCCTCCCCACGGTGCCGGCGATCCTGTGGACGCGTGCCCGCGCCCGGCTGCGTCCCGGCCCCGGCGACCCGGTCCGCCGCGCCTTCCTCGACGTGATGCGCCCCTTCGCCCTCGAGGCCGCCCTCGAAGCATCACGCCACTTCCCCGCATACGACGCCCGAAAGCTCCAGGTGCTGGTGGAAAGCTACTATGCCGGCAAGGAGCACCTGGCCGGTGCGGTGGACTGGTGGCTGGCCTTCGAGGTCTGGCGGCGCGAGGTGGAGCCGCCCCGCTGAGCACGCCCGTCACCGGACGGGGCGGACCGGCGCCTCGTGCGGCCCCTCCGGCACGTCCGCTCCGGAGACCTCCCCCTCCACGCCGGCAGGCGGCAGGCGCCGGACCGGCTCCAGCTGCTCGATCCGCTCGGCCAGGGGCGCGATCGCCCCGGCAACCGCCCTGCGCACGACCGCCTCCAGTTCGCTCAGGGGAACCCCCTCCGAAGCACCTCGCCGGAGCTGCTCCCGCTCCCGGCGATACCGGAGAACCATTTTGACGATCGAGAGAACCGTCATGGAGACGATCGACAGGACAACGATGACGAAGAGTTCTTCGGGCATGGTTCGACTCGTTTGATCGGGTGGGCGACGGGGCCGATACGCGTTGATCAAAACCGAGGTTGCGACGCTTTCACCCCCGATACCGCCGGTTCAGGCATCCGGTTCGGGATCCTCGTCCTCTGTTTCTTATCTTGCGCCGAAAACCGACAGGACACAGGCGATGGACCTCTCCCTTCACGGCAGGCGGGCGATGGTGTGCGGGAGCACACAGGGCATCGGCCGGGCCTGTGCCGAGACACTGGCCCGCCTGGGTGCCAGCGTGACCCTGGTTGCCCGCAACGAGCGCCGGCTGGCCGAGGTGATGCAGGCCTTGCCGGCCGGAAACGGCCAGGAACACGACCTGGTGCCCGCCGACTTCGAGAAGCCGGGCGAGCTGGCCTGGGCGCTGCGCGCCTACGCGGCCGGCGACCCGCCCGTGCACATCCTGGTCAACAACACCGGCGGTCCCCCCGGCGGGCCGCTGATCGAAGCCAGCCTGGAGGCCCTCAACCGTGCCTTCGCCATGCACGTGCTGTGCAACCAGGTGCTGGTGCAGGCGGTGATCCCCTCGATGAAAGCCGCCCGCTATGGTCGCATCATCAACATCGTGTCGACCTCCGTCCGGCAGCCCATCCCGGGGCTGGGCGTCTCGAACACCGTACGGGGAGCCGTGGCGAGCTGGGCCAAGACGCTGGCGGGCGAGCTGGGACCTTTCGGCATCACGGTGAACAACGTGCTGCCCGGCGCCACCGAGACGGGCCGCCTCCAGGCGCTGATCGCCGCGAAGGCCGAGCAGTCCGGCCAGTCGCCGGAGGAAGTGGCCGAGGCCCTGCGGCAGGCCATCCCCGCCCGCCGCTTCGCCCGTCCCGAGGAGATCGCCTGGGCCGTGGCCTTCCTGGCTTCGCCGGCGGCGGCGTATATTAACGGCATCAACCTGCCCGTCGACGGCGGGCGCACGCAGTGCCTCTGACCGCCGGCAGCCGTGATGGAATACCTGAGCAACTATATCGACGGGGTGCTCCTGGCACCGGTCCACGGTGCTTACCTCGACAACGTCAACCCGGCCACGGGCACCGTCTTCAGCCGCGTGCCGGACTCCGGCGCCGACGACATCGACCGGGCGGTGGCGGCGGCGGAGCGGGCCTTCCCGGCCTGGGCCGCCACACCCGCCGAGGCGCGTGCACGCCAGCTGCTCCGCCTGGCCGACCTGATCGACCGGCACGCCGACGCCCTGGCCCGCGACGAGGCTACCGACAACGGCAAGCCCGTGGCCCTGGCCCGCCGCGTCGACATCCCCCGGGCCGCAAAAAATTTCCGCTTCTTCGCCACGGCCATCCTGCACGCCGCCACCGAGGCCCATCCGATGGAGGAGCGCGCCCTCAACTACACGCTGCGCCAGCCCCTGGGTGTCGTCGGGTGCATCTCGCCGTGGAACCTGCCGCTCTACCTGTTCACCTGGAAGATCGCCCCGGCGCTGGCGGCGGGCAACTGCGTGGTCGGCAAGCCCTCCGAGGTGACGCCGCTGACGGCCTTCCGCCTGGCCGAACTGTGCCTGGAGGCAGGTCTGCCGCCGGGCGTGCTCAACATCGTCCACGGACACGGGGCACGAGCCGGCGCGGCCCTGGTGGCCCACCCGAAGATCCGGGCCATCTCCTTCACCGGCGGCACCCGCACCGGCGCCGCCATCGCCCACGCCGCCGCCCCCCGGTTCAAGAAGCTCTCGCTCGAGCTCGGCGGCAAGAACCCCAACATCGTTTTCGCCGACTGCCGCTACGACGAAGCCCTTGAGACGGCCGTCCGCGCCGCCTTCACCAACCAGGGCGAGATCTGCCTGTGCGGCTCCCGCATCTTCGTCGAACGGCCCCTGTACGAGCGGTTCCGGGATGATTTCGTCCGCCGGGTGGAAGCGCTTCGCGTCGGCGACCCGCTGGACGAGGACACCGACGTGGGCGCCGTCGTCTCGGAAGCCCACCTGGAGAAGATCCTCGCGTACATCGAGCTGGCGAAAGACGAGGGCGGCACGGTCCTCTGCGGCGGTCACCGCGTCCGCCTCGACGGGCGCTGCGCCGGCGGCTTCTTCGTCGCTCCCACGGTCATCGAAGGGCTGGGACCCGACTGCCGGGTCAACCAGGAGGAGATCTTCGGCCCCGTTGCCACGCTGATCCCGTTCGACACCGAGGAGGAGGTGCTGGCTTATGCCAACGGCACCCCCTACGGCCTGGCCGCCATCCTGTGGACGGAGAACCTCGGCCGGGCCCACCGCCTGGCCGCCCGCCTGGAGGCCGGCATCGTGTGGGTCAACTGCTGGATGCTGCGCGACCTCCGCACGCCGTTCGGGGGGATGAAGCAGTCCGGCGTCGGGCGCGAGGGCGGCTGGGAAGCCCTCCGCTTCTTCACAGAAGCCAAGAACGTGTGCATCAAACTCGACGACCGGGACCCCGCATGAGCGCTCCAATCCACACCGAGAAGGCCCCGCCGCCCGTGGGGCCCTACCCCCATGCCCGCCGCGCGGGCAACCTGCTGTTCCTCTCCGGCGTCGGCCCCCGCAAGCCCGGCACCACGGACATCCCCGGCGTCACCCTCGACGCCGGCGGCCGCATCGTCGCCTACGACATCGAGGCCCAGTGCCGCGCCGTCTTCGAGAACGTGCGGGCCATCCTCGAAGCCGCCGGCGCCCGGTGGGAAGACCTGGTGGACGTGACCGTCTTCCTCACGAACATGCGGGACGACTTCGCCACGTACAACCGCGTCTACGCCGAGTACTTCCCCGACCCGGCCCACCGCCCGTGCCGCACCACCGTCGGCGTCGACGCCCTCCCGACGCCCATCGCCATCGAACTCAAGTGCATCGCCGCTCTGCCGGACGGCGCTTCCCTTCCCCCTTCCACAACCCGCTGATCGCCATGAAGAAGCCCTTTAACCTCCAGGAATGGATCGACGCCCACCGCGACGTCCTCAAGCCGCCCGTCATGGCCAAGTCGCTCTTCGAGGACTCGGGTGACTACATGATCTTCGTCGTGGGCAGCCCCAACGCCCGCAAGGACTTCCATTACAACGAAACGGAGGAGTTCTTCTTCCAGCTCGAGGGGCAGTTGAACCTGTGGACCATCGACGAGGACGGGAAACAGGTGTGCAACGTGATCCGCGCCGGCGAAGTGTTCCTCCTGCCGGCGAAGGTGCCCCACTCGCCCCGCCGGCCGGCCGGCGGCGTCGGCCTCGTCATCGAACGCAAGCGCCCCGGCAAGAAAGACGGGGTGATGTGGTTCTGCGAGAACTGTGGCGAGAAGCTCTACGAGCGGTACTTCCCCGTCGAGCAGATCGCCGAAGAGCTGGGCCCCGTGCTCCAGGCCTTCGCCGCCGACGAGGACCTGCGGACGTGCAAGACGTGCGGGAGCGTGCTGGAGATCTGACCCGGACGCCGTTCCACGTTGCACGTTCCACGTTGCACGTTTCATGTTCAGGGTTGAGGACTACGGTCTAGCGTTGGTCGATGCTATGGAAGGCGTCATGGTGAAGCGCGATGTAGCCGCACCCTTCACGGGTGCGCCTCTCGGTCCGCTGGCGTGCCCGGGCTAAAGCCCGCGACTACAGGTGGGCAGCCCGGGCTAAAGCCCGCGGCTACCCGTGGGCCGTTCGCTAAGGGTAACCATGCCCCCAATGACCACGACCTCCGCTATACCTTTCAACGTGTGACGGGGACCAACGTGCAACGTGGAACGATGCAACGTAAAACGCCCATGCCCATGCCCGACAAGGCGCCATTTTTCAAAGTCGACATCCACACCCACATCCTCCCGAAGACGTGGCCGGACCTGCGGGAGCGGTACGGGTACGGGGGCTTCATCCGGCTGGAGCACCACAAGCCCTGCTGCGCCCGCATGATGAAGGACGATGAGTTCTTCCGCGAGATCGAGGACAACTGCTGGGACCCGCACCGGCGCATGGCCGACTGCGACGGACACGGCGTGCACGTGCAGGTCCTCTCGACGGTGCCCGTGATGTTCAGCTACTGGGCCAAACCCGAGCACACGCTGGACCTGTCGAAGCTGCTCAACGACCACATCGCCTCCGTGGTGGAGGCCCATCCCACCCGGTTCGTCGGGCTCGGGACGCTGCCCATGCAGGCGCCGGACCTGGCCGTCCGCGAGCTGGAGCGGTGCGTCAACGAGCTGGGGCTGGCCGGCGTCGAGATCGGCTCGCACGTGAACGACTGGAACCTCTCCGACCCGGCCCTCTTCCCCGTCTTCGAGGCGGCGCAGGACCTCGGCGCCGCCATCTTCGTGCACCCGTGGGACATGATGGGGATGGAACGGATGCCGAAGTACTGGCTCCCCTGGCTGGTGGGCATGCCCGCCGAGACGTCGCTGGCCATCTGCTCGATGATCTTCGGCGGGGTGTTCGAGCGGCTGCCCCGCCTGCGGGTGGCCTTCGCCCACGGCGGCGGCTCCTTCCCCGCCACCATCGGGCGCATCGAGCACGGCTTCCGCGTCCGCCCCGACCTGTGCGCCGTGGACAACCCGGTCAACCCCCGCGCCTACCTCGGCCGGTTCTACCTGGACACGCTCGTCCACGACCCCGAGATGCTGCGCTACCTGATCCGGCTCGTCGGCCCCGAAAGGCTGGCCCTCGGCTCGGACTACCCGTTCCCGCTGGGCGAGCACGTCCCCGGCAGCCTCATCGAGGGCATGGACGACCTCTCCGACGACGTGAAGGCCCGCCTCCTGGGGCTCACCGCCCTGGAATGGCTGGGCCTCGAAAAAGAGCGGTTCGTCCCGGCATGATCGCCACCGTGCATATCGGCGGCGCGGCGTACCGCGTCGACCTCGGCGCGGGCCTCGACGTGTCCATCCCCCTCGCCTTCGGCGGGCCGCAGCCTTCGGCCTTCGGCATCCCACCCGCCACGGCCGAGCCTTTCGAAGCCGGCGGGTTTGTGGGTGACGTGCAGCGCGGGGGCAGCTGCAACGTGTCCACCCTCCGCCTGACGCCCCACGGCAACGGCACCCACACCGAGAGCGTGGCGCACCTGGTCTCCGACGGCCCGCCCGTCCACACCGTCGCGCCGAAAGGGCTGGTGCCCGCCACCCTGGTGAGCCTCACCCCCGAGCCCGCCTTCGCCTGCCCGGACGCCTATGACCCCGCGCCGGCGGCCAACGACCGGCTCCTCACGCGCCGCGCCCTCGAAGCCGCCCTGGCCGGCGCCGGCGAGGCGTTCCTCGAAGCCCTCGTCGTCCGCACCCGGCCCAACCCGCCCGACAAGCGCCACCGCGACTACCTCGACCAGCCGCCCCCCTTCTTCTCCCTCGACGCCATGCGCTACCTCGTGGCACGGGGCGTACGCCACCTGCTCCTCGACCTGCCCTCGGTGGACCGCCTGTTCGACGAGGGGAAGCTGAACGCGCACCGCCTCTTCTGGGGCGTGCCCCCGGGCCAACGGACCTCCACCCCGGAGACCGCCATGCACCGGACGATCACCGAGATGGTCTACGTGGACGACACCGTGCCAGACGGGCGCTACCTGCTGGCCCTGCACGTCCCGCCGTTTACCTCCGACGCCGCCCCCAGCCGCCCGGTCCTCTACCCCCTTCAGCCCGTGGAACCGCGCTGACGCCTCCTGGCCTTTACAATTTGCAATCTTCAATTTGCAATTTTTAACCCCATGATGGATTTCGAGCCTACGCTGGACTTCGCCCGCCGGATGGACGCCGACGACCCGCTGGCCGCGTACCGGGACCATTTCCACATCCCGAAGACGGCCGACGGGGCGGAGTGCCTCTACTTCACCGGCAACTCGCTGGGCCTCCAGCCGAAGGCCACGCGGGAATACGTGCTGGAGGAGCTGGAAGACTGGGCGCGGCTCGGCGTGGAGGGCCACTTCCACGCCCGGCACCCGTGGATGCCCTACCACGAGTTCCTCACCGGGCAGACCGCCCGGCTGGTGGGCGCCCGGCCCGTCGAGGTGGTGGTGATGAACTCGCTCACGGTGAACCTCCATCTGATGATGGTGTCGTTCTACCGGCCCACCCCTGACCGTCACCGGATCGTCCTCGAGGCTCACGCCTTCCCCTCCGACCGCTACGCCGCCGCCTCGCAGATCCGGTTCCACGGCTACGACCCGTCCGAGGCGCTCGTGGAACTGGCGCCGCGCCCCGGGGAGGACACCCTCCGCACCGAAGACATCGAGGCCTTCCTGGAGCGGGAGGGCGAATCCGTCGCGCTGGTCCTGCTCGGCGGGGTCAACTACTACACCGGGCAGGCGTTCGACCTGGAGCGTATCACACGGGCGGCCCACGCGCAGGGGTGCGTCGTCGGGTTCGACCTGGCGCACGCCGCGGGCAACCTGGCCCTCCGGCTCCACGACGACGGCCCCGACTTTGCCGTGTGGTGCTCGTACAAGTACCTCAATGCCGGACCCGGCAGCCTCGCCGGTTGCTTCGTCCACGAGCGGCACGCCCGCGCCTTCGACCTGCCCCGCTTCGCCGGCTGGTGGGGGCACGACAAGGCCACCCGCTTCCAGATGCCCGAGACGTTCACGCCGATGCCGGGCGCCGAGGGGTGGCAGCTGAGCAACCCGCCCATCCTCCCGCTGGCCGCCCTCCGCGCCTCGATGGACCTCTTCGATGCGGTGGGCATGACGCGCCTGCGCGAGAAGAGCGTCCGCCTCACCGGCTACCTGGCCTACCTGCTCGAACGGCGCGTGCCGGACCGCGTGCGGATCATCACCCCCGCCGACCCGGCCCAGCGGGGCGCCCAGCTCTCGCTCCGCGTGGCCGGCGGCCGCGATGCCTTCGAGCGCCTCACCGCCGCCGGCGTCGTCTGCGACTGGCGCGAGCCCGACGCCCTCCGCGTCGCCCCCGTGCCGTTCTACAACACCTTCACGGACGTGTATCGCTTCGTCGAGATGCTCCGGAACGTGTAGGCACCCGGCTTTCTCACCCGACGGGCCGGCATGTGGGTTGACATACTCCCACGGCTGAAGCACGTGGGATTCTGGGATCCCGGCTATTTGGACGCAAGGGCCGTCCGGCCGCGTTGGCCGTATTACACGGCCCTTGCGGCCCTACACGGCCAACATAGCCCTGAAGCCGTGGGCTTTCATCGCTCCCCACCTCACCCTTAAATCGTAAACGTTCTGAACGTGGTCCTAGAACCTGAACCGGACCGGATAGATGAGCGGGGTGCCGGAACCCGGACCGCATGCACCGCCGGATCAGACGGGGTCACGGAGGGATAGATCTGCCACGCTGCAAGGACTCAACCGTGTAAGTCCCCTCACAGAAACGCGATCTGTCGACCATACCGTGCTCCGATTATTGCGTCCCGAGGTTGCATGCGGGATATTCCCTGGAGTCACGCCGATTGAAGCCCGGTGCCCGCCGGCCCCCTGCGCGCGTGCCGGGCCGTACCCGTCGCCCGATCCTCCCCCGGAAAACGGAACGCCGGAGATGATCTTCCCCAGACCTTTCGCGCTGGTGCTCCTCGCGGCCCTGCTCGGCAACTGTACGCGGGACACCTCCCTGCCCGACAGCGACACGACCGTCCCCCCCACGCCGAAGCCGCGGGTCGTCGTCACCACCGATCCCGAACTCGACGACTCGAACTCGCTCATCCGATATCTGCTCTACAGCACGGACTTCCGGACCGAAGGGCTCATCTACGCCAGCAGCCGGTTCCACTGGAAAGGCGACGGAAAAGGGACCAGATGGTTTGTCCCCGGCCGCGAGTACACCCGGTTCGGGCTGAACCTGTGCCCGTGCGAATCGTGGCGCTGGGCCCCGGACGAGCGGTTCATCGACGACGCCGTCGACATCTACGAGCAGGTGTACCCGAACCTGCGCGTGCACCACCCGGACTACCCGCCGCCCGCCGAACTGCGGTCGAAGATCCGGTGGGGCAACGTGGAGTTCGACGGGGACATCTCGAAAGACACGCCGGGCTCCAACCTCATCCGCGACCTCCTGCTCGACGACAACCCCGAGCCGATCTACCTCCTCGCGTGGGGCGGGGCAAGCACGATCGCGCGGGCGCTGAAGTCGATTCAGGAACGGTACGAAGGCACCGACGCCTGGCCCGAGATCCGCGCGAAGGTCTCCCAAAAAGCCATCCTCTCCCTCTCGGGCGATCAGGACGACACATATGCCACCTACATCCGCCCGAACTGGCCGGACATCCGCTCCCTGCCCGCCGGCCAGGGAGGCGCCGGCCTCGGCTACGGCGCGTTCGTCTTCGCCTCCGCCGAGAACGCGCCGTACTTCAGCGTAGCATGGACGCGCGAGAACATCTCGAGCCGGGGCCCCTTCGGCGCACACTACCGCGTGTGGGGCGACGGAAAGCAGATGGTCAAGGGCGACATCTTCGACTATTTCGGCCTCTCGGGGTACACCGCCGACGAGCTCCGGGCCATGGGCTACGTCGTCTGGCTGCCGCCGCGGCCCAGGGGTGAGTTCCTCGGCGAGGGGGACTCGTTCACGTTCCTGAACCTGATCGACAACGGGCTCGGGGCCTACCGCGCCGAGACCCCCGGCGGCTGGGCGGGATGGGTCGTCGTGAACCCGGCCTCCGCGGCGGAGCCGGAGTCCGACACAACCTCGTCCTCGTTCGAGGACTTCATGCGGCGCCTCGAAGAGATCGGCCAGGGCGACCCCGCCCGGCGTCCTCCCTCACCGCAGCCCAACTTCACGCCGGCGGTGCAGAACGATTTTGCCGCACGCATGCTGTGGTCCGTAACCCCGGCGTACGCCGATGCCAACCACGAGCCGCTCGTGACGGTACGCGACGCACGCCACTCTGCACGCCCCGGCGAGACGGTATACCTCGAAGGCAGGGTGTCGGACCCGGACGGCGACGCGGTGACGGTGCGCTGGTGGCGGTGGAAAGACGTGGACACCTATCCCGGTGAGGTGCACATCCGGAACGCCACGTCGGTCGCCGCACACTTCCAGGTGCCGGACGACGCGGAAGAGGGACAGACGATCCAGATAGTCCTCGAAGCGACCGACGACGGGCACCCCCCGCTGACACGCTATCAACGCGTCGTCGTCTTCGTAACGGAATGACCCGGGAACGAGCCGGATCGGCATCAACAGAACCGTCGGCCCTGTTCTCCCCCTGTTGCCCCTGGCCAACCGAGCCAACCGCGTAGCTGTGGGTCTCAGCCTGGGTGCTCCTGTAAGTTAGGGGACGCACCCGTGAAGGGTGCGGCTACATCGCTCTTCGCAATGACGCCTTCAACGACTATGACCCGTGCTATACAGACCCCATCAAAGAGATGACTAACATCCTTTATTGACACAAAGATTTTATCCCACTCATTCCTCTAATCAGATTTTCAAAATCCATATCGTACTCATCCATAAACCTGATGACAATCACATTGTCCGCAAAAAACCACACATAATTACCTCCATACCCCAACATATAAGTCACCTGCACATCACACCGGTTTGCGGCGACCTTCGTTGTCCAGAACGAATGCCGGTAGTACTTGCCCCGGTAATCGTTGCCGGTGCTGTAGCCGGTCCACGTCGTACGGCCGAGCGCCTCACGGCATCTGCCCCTGTGCAGCAGTTGTTTCCCCCTGTAATTACCTTCATTTGAAAAAAGCAGTGCGATTTTAGCAGCTTCATCAAGGGTAGGCCAGGCCCCATACGCCAGTATCGGCAGGCCCCTGGATCCATCCGGTTCCACGGTATGCAGCAAAGTGAAGTCCTCAGCACCCAAAGGAAGCAACACATTTTTTCTAACCAGTCCCCAGTATGAAATGCCTATTCCTTCCTTCTGCTCCACGTACTTCTGCAGGGCGTAAGACAGAACAAAAAAGTTGGTGGAGGCATAATTGAAGGACTCACCAGGACCACCCGGATAATCACCAAGACTTGCAATATTTCGTATGGCTTCTTCCGCCGAACGAGCTTTGACCAGAACCTCGTAAAGATGGCTGGCTTCCTCACCCCCTTCAGTCCCTGTTACCATATTGAGTGTGTGCAAAAAAGTTACCCCTTGCCAGGCCGGATGATCCGACAATGCCGGTACATAATCGGTGATCAGGGCATCGAAAATCTCGTCACCGTAACGCTGGCCGAAATAGAACAACGCGAGTGCCCCGGTCATGCTTTTGCTGACAGAATACACGGCGTGCCTCATCTCATGAGGATAAGGATATCGTCCGTGGCGTGTTTCGGGAGGGTGCAAATAAATCTCTCCGTCCATCAGCACAGCACCCAGGCTGGTTGGTGCACTGGTATACAACAATTTGCCGAAATAACCGGCAAGCTCATTGTTCACATCAATCTTGGAGAGGTGATGCACGGGAAGCCTGCCTGTCCTGAGACGCTTCTGCTTTTCGATCACGGAAAGCGAGTCGGCATAAGCGCGGGACCGATATGCGGCAGGTAGCATGACCCGGATATCCCCTATCTGACGATCATTCAGATCGGCCGTCTCCTGACTGCATTGCATGTAGACATTACTGATTGCATCCTGCTTATGAACAAAAGTCGCCACACAATTCCTGACCTGCCCGATATAGCTATCGGTCAGGGACAGAGGAAAGGATGCCCGGCACCATTCACCATCTTCTCGTTCATGCCAAACGTTCCCGGTTCCAACGATGACGTTCCAGGAACTGTTGGTCAGAAGGCCGTCAACCAGAATCTCTTTTTGAATGGGAATCAACTCCTCTTCATTGGAAACAAAATCCAGCGTGATACCGGGAAAAACATTCTCGCCTACATAATATTCCCTCTCTACAGGAAACGTCAATTCCGTATCCTGAAACGAGACGGAACCCGAAAAACGGCAAGTATCTGACCGACTCCACTCCGGTCGGGCAAAATAACTCATATCCATCAATGAAAAAATACCATCTTCGTGTAAATGTTCTACAGTCAACATGTCTCGGGTATAGATCATTTCAGGCCCTTTCCATACGATCGGCTCGGACTGACATGAAATTACACAAAACACAATAAAATACAAAAAATTATTTGAGCACATGGCTTCTACCAACAAAGCGTTTAACGGTATTTCTACAACCGTAATCTTCAGGTATATCACCCCACTACATACGGTGTATCCTCGAAAAGTAGCCTACCCCTCAGGCATGAACGCTCTCCAGCCACCATGGTTCAATGCCCTGAAGGCAGGGTGTTGCATCCCGATACCCCCACTGGGATATTCCCTGGCATCTCGCTGATAAAACAGCCAATCTCCATGCACACGGACATAGACGGACGCATCGTCATCGCCGGGGCCGGGCTGGCGGGCTCGCTCCTGAGCCTTTTCCTGGCCCGGCGCGGCCTCGACGTGGTGGTCTACGAGGGCCGGCCGGACCTGCGCACCACGCCCATCGACGCGGGGCGGTCGATCAACCTGGCCCTCTCGGCCCGGGGCCTGCACGCCCTCGACCAGGTGGGCCTCACCGGCGAAATCCTCCGCCTGGTCATCCCCATGCGCGGCCGGATGATCCATGACCTCGATGGCACGCAGACCCTCCAGCCTTACAGCCACCGCACCGGCGAGCACATCAACGCCATCTCCCGCGCCGACCTGAACAAGCAGCTCCTCGACGCCGCGGAGGCCACCGGGCGCGTCACGGTCCGCTTCAACCACCGCTGCACCGCCTTCGACCTCGACACCCGCCGCCTCCACGTCGAGGACACCCGCACCGGCGCGACGACGGCGACGACGGTGCCCCGCGTCCTCGGGTGCGACGGCGCCGGCTCGGCCATCCGGCAGGCCCTCACGGCCAGCCCGGGCTTTTCGTTCACGCCCGAGATGCTGGACTACGGCTACAAGGAACTGACCATCCCCCCCGCGCCGGGCGGCGGCTGGCGCCTGGAGAAGCACGCGCTCCACATCTGGCCCCGCCACCGCTTCATGCTCATCGCCCTGCCGAACCTCGACGGCAGCTTCACCTGCACCCTCTTCCTCCGGCTCGAAGGCCCCGAGAGCTTCGCATCGCTGGCCGCCCCCGCCGACGTCCGCGCTTTCTTCGAGCGCCACTTCCCCGACGCCGTGCCCCTCATGCCGGACCTGACCGAGGAGTTCTTCGAGCACCCCACGGGCACGCTGGGCACCGTCCGCTGCCGCCCGTGGCACCACGAGGACGCCGCCCTGATCCTCGGCGACGCCGCCCACGCCATCGTCCCCTTCTTCGGCCAGGGCATGAACTGCGCCTTCGAGGACTGCGCCACCCTCGACGGCTGCCTCCAGCGCTTCGGCCCCGACTGGCACCGCGTCTTCGACGCCTTCTACCGCCTCCGCAAGCCCAACGCCGACGCCATCGCCGAGCTCTCCCTCCAGAACTTCATCGAGATGCGCGACCGGGTGGCCGATCCGCGCTTCCCGCTCCGCAAGCACGTCGAGTTCGAGTTGGAACGGCGGCACCCGGACCGCTTCATCCCCCGCTATTCGATGGTGTCCTTCCACCGCATTCCGTACGCCGAGGTGCTCCGGCGGGGCGCGATCCAGGAGAAGATCCTCAGTGAACTGATCGCCGGCGTGGACGCACTCGGCGCGATCGACTGGGAACGGGCGGCCCGGCGCATCGAAGCGGAGTTGCCCCCGCTGGACGCTCACCCCGACGTGCCGGCGTACTGAAAGCCCATCGTGCGTTCCACCTCCGGCGGCAGCTCCGGCAGGGCCGAGCGCGGGATGAAATACGTCGAGAGGTTGACCAGGTCCGTGAACACCTTGTTGCGCTCGGCGGCCTGCCGCAGGTAGTCGTGTCCCGAGGAACCGCCCGTGCCGATCCGGGTGCCGATCATGCGCTGGGCCATGAGCGCGTGCCGGTAGCGCCAGGTAGTGAAGTTCTCGTCGATGTCGACGAGCAGGCTCAGGAGCCGGAACGGCAGGTGGAGGATGGGTTTGTGGCGGTAGAGATGGATCAGCAGGGCCGCCAGCAGGGCCCGGTGCGAGAGGCGCCGGACGCCCCGTGCCACCAGTTCCCGGTGCTTCTCCGGGTCGAAGAGGGCCTCGAAGCCGGTCGCCGTCGCCTCCAGCCCCCGGAGCTGTTTCTCCCGCTCCTCCGGCGTCAGGGCGGGGTTGTTCAGGAGGTGGCGGCGATCCCGTTCGAGCATCCGGCCGACGGCCTCGCGGTAGGCCTGCCAGAAGTCGAAGTCGCCGAAGTGGAGGAAGGGGGTGCGCTCCAGCCACCGCTCGATGCGGTCGAAGAGGGACGGCTCCTTTTCCGAGGCTTCGAGGCGCGCGCGGTCCCCGGGTTTCAGCCGGGAGGTGTACGGCGCCTCGCTGAAGCGGACCCGGTCCTGCGGGCGCAACCCCATGCGGTTTTCGATCAGCCGGAACTGGACGCTCTGGAAGCCCGAGGCGGGGATCAGATAGTTCCTGAACTCGAGGAAATCGAGCGGGGTCATCGTCTCCAGGATGTCGATGTGCTGGAGCAGCACCCGCTGGATGGCGACGATGCGTTCGAGATGGGCCACCGAACGGGCCACGTCCATCTCGTCCACGGTTTCGCCGCCGAAGAGGCGCAGCACGGCGTCGAGCTCCCAGAGGATCTGCTTGAACCAGAGCTCATAGGCCTGGTGGACGATGATGAAGAGCATCTCGTCGTGGGCGGGCGTGCCGTGCCGGGCGCTTTCCAGCTCCTGGCAGCCGAGCAGCCGGTCGAGCGCCAGGTAGTCGGCATAGTAGAGGGGTTGATTCGGTGCGTCCATCCTTCTCCGCGTCGGTCGTGCAGGCTTGTAGGGGTGTTAACCCGCGGCCTCCGCGGGGGTTCACGGCCCGGCACGCCGGACTTCACCACGGCTTATCGCAAGCTTGACGATTAGTTAACCATAAGCCGGCGACCGCCCGTTCGCTTCCGGCGTACAGTATGTTGTTTCGATCCTCCTTTTGTAGCCCTTCTGTAGGGTTTCCCCCGCCACGAAGTATCCGGGAAACCCTGCAACTCGTTCGGGCATATAGCTGTATCGTACACGCGGCTAATTCTTTGAAACGCAGACGATTAAGGGATTCCGCCCGTGCGAAGTATGCTTGAGCCCGCCCCACGACGGGTTCACAGCGGCGATGGTCCGGCCCCCTTTCGAGATAGATCTTCACCCTACCCCCGACGCCTCAGTTCTATGACGCCGCCATGCTTCGTGTAAAACGGATTCTTCTACCGACGGATCTGTCCGATCCGCTGGTGTTGCTGCACGCCCTGCGGCTCACCCGGCCTTTCCATGCCGAACTGCACGTCTTTCACGTCGCCCACGGCAACACCGTTCGCCCGCCCTGGAACCGGCGGGCTTTTCTCCGGTGGCTCCGGGCCGAGCTGGACGGCCTGCCCGAAACGAACGAGACCTCGCTGGCCAACCTGTATTTCCATCAGGAGGACGTGGGGCGCGAGGTCGTCAGCCAGGAAATCGCCCGCTTTGCCGAGCGGAAAGGTATCGACCTGATCGTTCTGGGTCCCCTGGGCCGGCAAGAACCCGACCACACGCTCGACGGCCAGCTCGCCGGCGAGGTGGTGCAACGGGCCCCCTGCCCCGTCCTCACGTTCCGGCGGGAAAGCGTGGCCGGCGAGGTGCTTTCCCCGCAGCACCTGCTGGTACCCACGGACTTTTCGGACTGCTCGCAGCACGCGCTCATGCATGCCCGGGAGCTTGCCGCCCGCCATCAGGCCCGCCTGACGCTGCTGCACGTCATTCCGCGGCGTACCATGCTGCACGGCCGGGACAACCCGCTGTTGCATCAGATCCTGGAACAGATGAACCGCCCCGGTTTCTACGAAGCCCATCTACGGGAGCTCTTTCGGTCGGTGCCGGGCCCGGACGTGCCGGTCGCCTTCCGCACGGTGAACGGGCCGGTGGTCGAGGGCATCACCGGCTTTGCCGCCGAGACGGGCGTCGACCTGATCGTGATCGCGACGCACGGGGTAACCGGCATCCGGCACTACCCCATCGGCCGCGTCGCCGAGCAGGTGGTGCGCCGCGCCCCGGTGCCGGTCTTCGCGGTAAGGTCCTTCGGCCGCTCGCTGGTCCCGGCCACCCCGGCGACGTTCAGCCAGCCTGCCGTGACCAGTTTCACCCACCTGCTTTTCGAGCACGCCCGGGCGTTCCTGCCGGCCCCGCCCGTTCCGGTGGCCGCCTCACGCCCGGCCCCGCGGTCGCTGCCGGTCGTGCCCCCGGAGTCCCGCTGAACGCCGTTCGAGGCCGCCCCGGGCGCCTGCTCAGGCGGCGTCGTCGAGGATGTAGAGGTCCGGCAGGTTGCGCCCGAGCTGGCCGTAGTCGAGCCCGTACCCGATGACGAACAGGTTGGGGATGCGGAAGCCGACGTAGTCGAGCGGCACCTCGTCCCGGGTGGCTTCTTCCTTGTGGAGCAGCGTGACGGTGCGCACGGAGGCCGGCCCTTCCTCCTGCACCTTCCGGATGATGAACGCCATCGAGAGGCCGGTGTCGACGATGTCTTCCACGATGAGTACGTGCCGCCCGGCCAGGTCGGCGTCGATCTTTTTCAGCTCGTGCACCACCCCGCTCGAGATCTTGCTCGCGCCGTAGGAGGAGAGCTTGAGGAAATCCACCTCGCAGTCGATGTCGATGGCGCGCATCAGGTCGGCCAGAAACATGAAGGCGCCGTTGAGCACGCCGATCAGGATGGGCCGTTTCCCTTCGTAGTCGCGGCTGATGGCTTCGCCCAGGGCCCTGACCCGCTGCTGGATGGTGTCCCGGTCGAGATAGAGGCGAAAGCGTTCGCCCCGGCACAGGATCGTCTTTTTCGTCTCGGCAAGGTTGGAGGACATGCTTTCGCCGGTGATGGTCCCAGGATCGAGGTGTAAAAAATTACGGCACGTCCGGCACGAATCATAGCCTGCGGCCGGAGCGCCTGCGGCTCTTCACCGGGAATCTACCGATCCGCGACGTCCTCTTCGGGCCGGAGCGACGTGAAGGAGAGCCGCAGGAAGCGGCGGGTGGCGTCGCGGACGCGCACCGTCTCGGCGAGGCGGTGGCCGACGACCCAGACGATCTCCTCCCCGCTGCAGACCACCCGCACCCGTGCCCGCGCGTGGGGCGGCACTTTGGCCTGGGTGAGCAGATCGCTGACCTTCTGGCGTCCCTGCATGCCGAGCGGGCGCAGGCGGTCGCCGGCGTGCCAGAACCGGACGGCAAGCGGGAAGGTGAGCCGGTCCGCATCCACGATCTCGCAAAAACGCCCGGTGCCCGTCAGGTCGCCGGGCCGCTCCGGCAACGGCTCGGCCCGCAGGATGCCGTCGTCGAACACGAGGGCGTCGCCCGGTTTCCGGAGCAGCCAGGCCGGGGTCGTTGCGGTCTCCCCCGCCCTTTTCTCCCGGTGTCGGGTGAAGAAGAGCGCGGTGCGCTCGCGCCACACCGTCCCGCCGGAGAGCACGACGCGGCGCCCCACCTGGGCCTCGATCAGGGCTTCGACGGCTTCGGCGACGGAGGCCCGGTACGGGGCCCCGGGCAGCCAGCGGGCCAGGGCTTCGAGCAGGAGCCGCCGGCGCCAGACCGCGGGCAGGGGATGCAGCACGTCCAGTTCCAGCCGTCCTCCCCGGGTGGTGGCCCGCCCCGCCGCCTCGAAGAGGGAGCTGACGGCGGGCTCGATGGCGTGCGCCAGGTAGTCCCGCACCATCTCTGCGGTGCGGGCGACCTGGTCGATCGCCGCCGGGCCGAAGTGCTCGCGCAGGCGCGGCATGATCTCGGCGCGCAGCCTGCCGCGCCGGTACCTCGGATCCGCATTCGAGGGGTCTTCCCGCCAGCGGAGCCCTTCGGCGCGGGCATAGGCTTCGATGGCCGCCCGCGGGACGCCCAGGAGCGGGCGAATGACGCGACGCGGTCCCTCCGGCCGGAGAGGCCGTGCCGGCGCCATACCGGCGAGGCCCTCCAGGCCGGCTCCCCGGAAGAGGTTGAGCAGGACGGTCTCCGCCTGGTCGTCCCGGTGGTGCCCCACGGCCACCCGGGTCAGGCCTTCCGCCGCGGCCACCTCGTCGAAGAAGGCGTACCGGAGGTCCCGCGCCGCCTCCTGGAGGGACTGCCCGGCCGCCCGGGCCGCCGCCCGCGTCGCGGGCCGGTGCACGTGGAGCGGCACGCCGTAGCGCGCGCAGGCTTCCCGCACGAGCCGCTCGTCCGCCTCCGACGCCGCCCCGCGCAGCCCGTAGTTGACGTGGGCAACCACGACCGGATAACCCAGGCGGTGCAGCACGTCGAGCAACGTCATGGAATCCACGCCCCCGCTGACACCGGCGAGCACCCGCTCGCCCGGTTCGAGGAGCCGGTGCCGGGCGATGAAGGCCGCAACCTGTTCACGAAGCGACATACCGGCGGCGCGAGGATGAGCTGGGCGTCGAAACGGGTCGATCCGGTCCCGCCCACATCAGGCACGACCGAATCGTTTCTGGAGCTCCTCGATGGCGATCTTGACCATCGTGGGGCGGCCCTGCGGGCAGGCGTAGGGCATTTCGCAGAGAAAGAGCTGGTCGATGAGCGTCCGCATCTCCTTCGTGGAAAGCTTCACCCCCGGCTTGATGGCGCTGCGGCGGGCGATGCTTTTGGCCAGCGCCTCCCGCCGCCGGTCCCGGCCGGTGTCTCCGAAGGTCTTGTACGCATCCAGGATGTCTTCCAGGATGGAGCGTTCGTCGCCGGTGCGGATCTCGGCCGGCACACCGCGCACGACGACCGACCGCCCGCCGAACGGCTCGAGATCGAACCCGAGCGAGCGCAGGTCCGGCAGCAGTTCGGTGAGCAGCTCGTAGTCCGCCGGGGAGAAGTCGAGCGTATGGGGGAAAAGCAGCTGCTGAGAAAGGCCGAAGCCGCCCCGCAGGTTCTGGAGGGCCTTCTCATACAGGATCCGTTCGTGCGCCGCGTTCTGGTCGACGATCATGAGTCCCGAGCGGATCTGGGTGAGGATGTAGGCGTCGTGCAGTTGCCACAGCAGGGGTTCCCGGTCGGGGGTCTCGTCTTCGAGGTCGCTGGCGGTAGCACCGGAAGCGATCACCGCCCCTTCGGCGTCGTCCGTGCCGGGGGCGGGGCGGTACAGCCGTTCCGTCAACTCGCCCGGCCGCGGTGCGTCGGAACGGGTTCCTCGTCCTGCCGGCCGGGCCGGGAAGGAGGCGCCTTCCGGGTCCGTCGCCGGGCGCGCCCCCTCCCACGGCACGACGAACGGACGGGGGGCTGCCGGAAACGACGCCGCGCCCGTGGGCGCCGGCTCGATCTCCGGGGTCAGCGCCGCCGTACCGAGTCCCTTTTTGACCACGGCCCGGAGAAAGCCGTAGACGCCGCGCTCGTCGTCGAACTTGACCTCCGCCTTCGTCGGATGCACGTTGACGTCCACATGACGGGGGTCGAGGTTCAGAAAGAGGGTGAAGAACGGATGGGCGCCCTCGGGCAGGGCATCCCCGTAGGCCGTGGCGACCGCGTGTTCGAGGTAGCGGTTCCGGACGTAGCGCCCGTTGACGAACAGGAACTGTTCGCCCCGGCTCCGGCGTCGCAGCGACGGGGCCCCGACGAAGCCATAGACCGAAAGATAGCTCGTCGTCTCCTCCACCGGCACGAGGTGTTCCTCGTACTCCTTGCCGAAGAGCGCGGCCACCCGGTGGCGCAGGGCCTCGAACGGGTCGTCCGACGGCGCGGCGGCGAGCCGGTACACCTCGTTGTCGTCGTGGATGAGGGTGAAGCCGACGTTCGGGTGCGAAAGCGCCAGAAACTGGAACGTCTCGACCAGGTGCTTGAACTCGGTGGCGGGCGACTTGAGGAAGTTGCGGCGGGCCGGGACGTTATAGAACAGGTTGCGCACGGCGACCGAGGTGCCGTCGGGCGTGGCACAGGGTTCTTTCGCCACGAGCCGCCCGCCCTCGACGCGCACGCAGAGACCGGCGGCGTCGGTGGCGCGCTTCGTGCGCAGCTCCACCTGTGCCACGGCGGCGATCGAGGCGAGGGCCTCGCCCCGGAAACCGAGGGTCAGGATGCGTTCGAGGTCCTCGGCCGTACGGATCTTGCTGGTGGCGTGGCGCTGGAAGCAGGTGACGGCGTCGGCCGGTCCCATCCCGCAGCCGTCGTCGATCACCTGCACCAGCTCGCGCCCGGCGGCCTTCAACAGCACGGTCACCTGCGAGGCGCCCGCGTCGAGCGCGTTCTCGATCAACTCCTTCGCTGCCGAGGCCGGGCGCTGCACCACCTCCCCCGCCGCGATCTTGTTCGCGAGGGAATCGGGCATCACCCGGATGATGCTATCGGGATCGACCACCACGCCGGACACGCACCGCCCTCCTGTTGTGCTTCTTGCTGCTCGTCCTGTTCCCGGTCATCCCAGCTTCATGTAGATGTAGAGGGCCATGGCCAGCATGACCAGGAAGTAGATGATGCCTGCCGGATTTCGCCGCTGCGCCCGTGACTTGCTCTTGATGCGGATGCGGCGCTTGAGCCGCTCTTCCCGTTCCGGATTGTAGTAGCGGGGTTCGTACGAGAAGCGCCGGTTCCGGATCCGGCGGTTGCTTGGAATGAACAGCCCCATGTCCTTGCCGCCATTGGATGGAAAGGGTCGCGAAGATGCCGGTCGGCGCAGGTTATACAGACCCTCCGGAACATCGTTCCGTCCGGCCGCGGCCGCGCCGGGCGGTCCCGGGACCGGCTTCATGCGTAGAGGCGGGCCACGTAGGCCAGGTAGAGATAGACCAGGGGCACGGCCAGGATGAGTGCGTCGAGGCGGTCGAGGAGGCCGCCGTGCCCCGGCAGGATCGTGCCGGAGTCCTTGACGCCGGCGGCCCGTTTCATCTTGCTCTCGGCCAGGTCGCCGAGCTGGCTGACGACGCCGCAGAGAAGGCCCACCATCAGGAGGTGCGGCCAGGCCAGGAAGGGCAGCACCGTCAGCTTGAACACCACGGCGGCCGCAAGGGCCCCGGCGGCCCCGCCGATCGTCCCCTCCCAGGTCTTCTTGGGAGAAACCCGGGGGGCCAGCGGGCGGCGGCCGAGCGCCTTGCCGGTGTAGTAGGCCAGCGTGTCCGTCACCCAGACGAGCACCACGACGGCCAGCGTCAGCCAGAACGCCTCGCGGTCGCCGACGGCACCGCCTTCGGCCAGGCGCAGCCGGATCAGGAACGCGAGGAAGAGGGTCGGATAGAGGGCGCCGAAGACCGTGGCCGCCAGCGACGGCAGCGGGTTGTCTTCGGCATGCCGCAACGGGCTCAGGGCCAGCCCGGCGAGTACCAGCGCCAGCGCCGCCGCCCCCGCTGCGGGTACATAGGCCCAGAGCACCAGCAGGGCCCCGAGCACGAGCCCTTCCGCCTTCCGCGGCGACAGCCCCCCCGCCTCCATGAGGTGGTACACCTCACGCTGGGCCAGCAACGCCACCCCCAGCAGCAAGCCGCCAACCCACCACCCGCCGGCATACAGGACCCCGACCACCACCGGTATCCCGATCAGGGCCGTCAGCAGGCGAAGCACCGCGTTGGACATGGGCGATCCCGCAGGTGAGAACGTGCGCCGGCTCAGGTGTCTTCCTCTTCTTCCCCCTCCTCCGGCGTGCTGAGGCGAATACGCTCGTTGCCGGAATCGAGCATGGACTCCTCGTCGTCGGCATGCGCCGGGGGGGCTTCCGGGTTGGCGGCAAGAGCCGCCGCCTCCAGTTCCTCGTCGCTGATCGGCTCGCTCGCCAGCAGGGCACGCGCCTCCGCCTCGTGTTCGGGCGGCACCATCACGTGCACCCGGGCCAGCCCTTCGATCATGGTCAGGTTGAACGCATGGTCGCGCTGCGTCAGAACGACCGCCGGGATACCCGCGTCGTCCAGCCGGTCACGCACCAGGTCCGCTTCGTAGTCGGTGCCGCTCATGTAGACGGACACCCATCCCTCATATCTTCGATCCGACATCGTCTCGCTCTGGCTGTGGAAAGGACTCGGTCCCGGTGGCCACTCGCCCCCGCGACGCCGCGGCGACCGGCCCGCGCCGGCGCAGCACCATCCGGGCCGTCCGGTCGATAGCATACACGAACAGCACGAAAAAGACCAGCGCCGGGATCAGGACATACCAGGGGATCGCCACGTTTTCGAGGTCGGACACGTTCAGGTCCGGCCGTGCGGCCACGTAGGCCCCCAGAAAGACGGCAAAGGCGTTGTTGGCAAAGTGAACGACGACGGCCGGCCAGAGGCTCCCGGTTCGCCAGGCCAGGTAGGCCAGGTAGATGCCCAGCACCGAAAGCGGGATGAACTGCGTCAGCCGGAGGTGAAACAGGCCGAAGAGGAGGCCTGTGAACAGGATCCCACCGGCGACGCCGAGGCTGCGTTCGGCCTGTCGCTGCACGTATCCCCGGAAGAGCAGCTCCTCACAGAGGGCCGGGGTGACGGCCAGCATGAAGAGCGTCGGTAACAGCCCGATCTGCTGCTCCAGCACCTTCTCGATCAGGTCGAGCTGGACCTGTTCGAACTCCCGGATCCACTCGGGCCAGGGCAGGGCCTCGCTCGCCTGGGCCAGCCACTGCACCACCGGGACGAGGGCCACCAGCCCCAGCACGGCCAGGCCGACGAGCCGGCCCTCCGGTCGCCGCAGGCGCAGGAAGGCGGCCTGCCGGCGGGTATGGAGCCGGGCAAACCAGAGGGCCGGCAGGGCAATGCCGAAGACCTGCCCGATCGTGTTGGCCACCATCAAGACGCCCGGCTGCTCCTGCATGACGTTCAGCACCGCCTCCATCAACCCCTCCGGCGGCGTTCCCCGGGCCAGCAGCAGAACCACCACGGCCACCGGCGCGATGACGAGTTGAAACACCACGAACACGAAGATCAGGCCGAACAGCACCGCCAGCAACGGCGGGAACCGATGGCGTTCCAGCGTCCCGTCGAGCGGAAGACCGCCCTCCGGATCCCAGTCGTCCGGCAGGGTACGAGACGAGGCGGCTCGTCGAAGCAGGTCGGGTGAGGCGATCTGGGTCATCGGAACGACGGGTCAAGGGCACGCTGCGGGGAGAAAGCGCCTACCGGAGAGCGACACACGGGTTCCCGGCCCTATTCGTCCACGCCGATCTCCCGGCGCAGGCGGGCCAGGATCGTACGCAGGCGGGTGTAGACATGCTTGGTTTTGTCGTACTGCATCAACTGGGCGATCTGCCGGCCCGTCATGCCGTGCTCGTATCGCAACAGCACCAGCAACTGGTCCTCCGGATCGAGGCGGCTCAGGGCGGCGTTCAGCTCGATGATCAGCTCCCGATCGTCCAGGGCCGCCTCCAACGCTTCGACGGCACCGGGCGCTTCCGGCTGGTAACCGGTCTCACCGAGGGCCTCCAGCGAAAGGCTGGCGCGGTTCATCTGCAGGGCCGCCAGCAGGTACCACCGCTTGCTGACCGTGAGCAGGTCGTCGATCCGCTCGATGGCCGCCAGAACGTCGTGCGCCGTGCAGGGAACGCCGTGGCCGGCAACCAGATGGGCAATCTCCTCATGCGTGAGGCCCTGCTGATAGTAGTACTTGAAGACGAGCTGCTCCCGCTCGTCCAGCCGGGAAAGCACCGCCTCCGGAATGGAGACGGCCCGGTGCTTCCGCAACCGATCCCGGCAGGCATTGGCCACGACGACGCTGATCCAGGAAAGCAGGTCGCTCTCGACACGAAACTGCCGCAACGCCTGGAAATCGTTCGCGCGAAAGCGTTCGCAGACCGTCGTGTATACCTCCATCATCTCATCGGGATCGCGCAGGAAACGCCGGATCATCCGCAGGATGAACGGGGTGTAGCGCTCCAGCAACTCGGCGTAGGCCGCTTCCGGCTCCCGTTTGAATCGCTCGATGAGGACGGTGTCCTGGTCCATGGGCCTTCCCCTCACGTCGGCGGTATGACGATCCGTTCTCCAGGGATACCCTGTCGGGCCGGCCGGCGAGACCGGCCAACCCGGCAGCAAACGAACGCCCCGGCCCCGCTCGTCTTAGCACAAACTTTGCGCCCGGGAAACCCGGACACGCTTGACGGCGTTACGCGGGCATAGATATATTGCAGATACACGCGCTTGTAGCTCAGGTGGATAGAGCGTTGGATTCCGGATCCAAAGGTCGGGGGTTCGAATCCTCCCAAGCGCACCCGACCCCGGTGTGTCGCAGCACGCACCGGGGTTTTTTTGATTCCGGCCGTGCCCGGCCCTTCAGGCTTTTCAACGTTCTACCGGGCGGCCTGCGAAGACGGTGCCCCCCGTCTCCCACCGGAAAAAGAACCTCCCCCCTTTTTCCGGCCCGGCCGCCGGCGGGCAAGGCAACGCCCTCTCGTCTCCGGAAAATAACCATTTCCGGGCACCCGGCCCACCGCCGGCATCGCACCTACCCGACGTCGACGGCCCGTTGCACCTCGGTCGTCACCGGAACCAGGCCGTCCTGGGGCGGCACCTGGAGCTGGTTTTCGCTCGTGGCCACGACCGAGGCCACCGTCAGGTCGCCCGTGACGTTGGTCACGGTCCGGCACATGTCGAGGATGCGGTCCACGCCGAGGATCAGGGCGATGCCGGTGGCCGGCACCTGGATGGCTTCGAGGATGATGACGAGCATGATGATGCCGGCGCTGGGCACGGCGGCGGTACCGATGGAGGCCAGCACGGCCGTCAGCACGATGGTGATCTGTGCCCCGAGGTCGAGCCCCAGCCCCAGCGCCTGCGCGATGAAGACCGCCGCCACGGCCTGGTAGAGCGCCGTCCCGTCCATGTTGATCGTCGCCCCGAGGGGCAGCACGAAAGACGACACCTCTTCGGAAACGCCCAGGTTTTTCTCCGCCACCTCCATCGTCACCGGCAACGTGGCACCGCTCGACGAGGTGGAAAAGGCCACGAGCTGGGCCGGGCTGACGCCGGTATAGAACTGTTTGAGCGTGAGCGGCGTCAGGAATTTGAGCATGCCGGTATAGGTGATCGCCATGTGCAGGATCAGCCCGAGCACCACGGCGATGCAGTAGTAGCCGAGCGCTGCCAGCAGTTCGAGGATCTGTGCCAGGTTGTCTCCCGCGATGGACGTGATCGTGTCGGCCATCAGGGCGAAGACCCCCACCGGCGCCGTCAGCATGATCAGTTCGACGAGCTTGATGACGAGATCGTTCAGGCTGTCGAAGAACGCGATGAGCGGCCGGGCTTTCTCGCGCGGGATCATCAGCAAACCGATGCCCGCAAAGAGGGCAAAGAAGACCACCTGCAGCATGTTGCTGTTGTCCGAGGCGGCGTCGAAGAGGTTGTCCGGCACCATGTCGACCAGGGGCTGCAACGGCCCGCGCTGCAGGGTCTCCTCGGCCAGTTGCTGGCGCACGGCCGCATCGCCGCCGTAGGTGGCTTCGAGCTTTTCCTTCATCTCCTGCGGCACCCGCGCGCCCGGCTTCATCACGTTCACCACCATCAGCCCGATCACGAGGGCCACCGCCGTCGTGCCGATGTAGATGCCGAGGGTCTTGCCGCCGATGCGCGAGAGCCGTTTCAGGTCGGAGAGCGAGGCCACGCCGGTGATGAGCGAGGCCAGGATCAGGGGCACCGCGATCAGCTTGAGCAGGTTGATGAAGATGTCGCCGAAGGGGGCGATCCAGTGGTCCGTAAACCGGCTCCAGCCGGCGGCGGCCGCGACGATCCCGAAGAGCAGCCCGAGCACCAGGCCGATGATGATCTGCCAGTGAAGCTTCTTATACCAGGGCATAGCACGTCCTACCGGATAACTCACAGGGCCGGGCGGCTGCGGGACACCTCGCGGCGGAGGGACCCGGCACCCCGAACGCCGCACCTAAGAACCAAAACCGGCAGCTGGAAAGCAAGCCATCGCCAGCGCTGCGCCGAAAAAGGTGCCCAGGAGGTTGACCCGGTCGTTGTCGAGCCAGCGGTGACCGCGCAGCAGCGGGTATGCGACGCCGCCCGCCCCGGCGCGTTCCGTCTCGTGGCCGGTCAGGGGATCGCGGTAGCGGGCCTGGAACAGGGCTCCGGCCAGGCTGTCGACGAAGGCCGCCAGGAAACCGGCGAGGGCCGCACATCCGGGCAACGGCCCGCCGGCAAACGGCCAGGCGCTCAGCGCGACGGCCCCCGCGCCGGAGAGGCCGCCAGCGTCCCCGGCCACGACACCGCCCCGGACGTTCCGGGCGGCACCCGGCGCCCGCTCGTGATCAGCCGGGGTTGCCGGCCCAGCAGGGTGCCCACCTCGGTCGCCCAGGTGTCCGCCGCCGCCGCGGCCAGAGCCCCGACGAAACCCGCATACCAGCGGGGCGACGGGTCCAAGGCCGCCCACAGCAACAGGCCCCAGGCCACGGCACCGTTGGCGAGCACCTGCCCGGCATCGCGCACGTCCCCTTTCGCACTACGGCGGGCCGGCGCGGCCTTGCGGCGCCGCCCCACCTTCGACAGCAGGCTCGACGTGACGAAGAAAACGAGGGCCGGCACCACCCATGCCGTCCCGCCCAGCCCGAGCAGGCAGGCCCCGAACAGCCCGCCCGCCACCGCCCCGGAGGCGTCCAGGAAACGCAGGCGCCAGGCCAGCCAGCCGAAGACAAGCCCTCCCCCGGCCGCACCGGCCCCCCGCATCAGCCAGAGCGGCGGATCGGGCCAGACGAGGAGCATCTCGGCACACGGCACTACGGCGCAGAACCCCCGGTCCCGGGTTGGTGGTGCAGAAACCTTCCGTCTACAGATAGGGGGCGACGACCTGCCTGAAGAAGTCGTAGTTGCGGGCCCCGAGCAGGTAGCGCCGGACCGTGCCCTCGCGGTCGATTACGTACGTGGTCGGACGCACGTCGAAGCCGTTGCGGAACACCGGGGGGACGGCCTCGGCCCCCGGCACGTACCCGCTGACGGTACGCAGCGGCAGTGTTTCGTTGAAGGCCCGCAACGTCCGGGGCGGTTCGTCCGAAATCGAGAGCACCACGAGCCCCTCATCGGCCAGGTCCTCGTAGAGCCGGTTCAGCTCGGGGATCTCCTGCAGGCACGGCGGGCACCAGGTCGCCCAGACGTTGAGCAGGATCACCTTGCCCCGGTAGGCATCGAGGGCGTGCTCGGTGTCGTCGGCCACCAGGCGGAACGTGAAGTTTTCCGCCGGCACCTCGAGCGGCACGTCTTCGAACGCCACCCGGTCGTTGAAATTGATCTCGGTGCGGGCCTGCGGCTCCAGGCGCATCGCCAGAAAGAGCAGCAACGCCGCGCAGGCCACGAGCAGCACCGACAGCCCGCTCCCGATCCATTCCACGGCACTCTGCGGCCGTCGCGTCTCGTTCCGCCCGATGAGCAGGTAGAGGAAAACCAGCCCCAGCCCGATCATCGCGGCGGCGGTGATATAGACCAGCGTCAGGTTCATACAGGTTTACGTGCCGGGGTGGCCCGGGTCGCGCAGCCCGCTATTCACGGCCGAAGTTGAGCAACAGCGAGAACCGCATGGTGTTCGCCAGCGGCGACTGCTCCTCCAGCGCGTAGATGTACGAGAAATCGACCCCGATGATGTTGTACCGGATGCCGGCCCCGAGCGTCATGAACTTGCGGTTCCCGTTCAGGGGGTTCTCGTAGAAGTAGCCGGTCCGGATGGCGAAGAGGTTGTTGTACCAGTATTCGAGGCCGGTCCCGATGGTGATCTGGTCCATCACGCCCAGCTTCTGCAACTTGCTCGGGTCTTCGCGGCACTGGTCCACGGTAGCGGAACAGACCTCGATGGGCTGCCAGGCCGAAAAGATCGCCTTGTACCAGGGGTCGACGTCGCTGCCGGTGGAGTCGGCGCGGGTGCGGATGAGGTCCTTGTTGAAGTCCTGCACGATCGAGAGCTTGTTGAACTCGTCGAACTCGAACGTGAAGGCATAGCCGAAACGCAGGTTGGTGGGGATGGGGTCGGCGTCCGCGTCCGGGCCGTCCGTGTAGCGGATGGTGGGGCCCATGTTGGCCAGGTTGAAGCCGGCCGAGAAGGTCGTCTGGATCCCTCCCAGCCCGAAGGGAGACGAGCGATAGAGGCCGGCGACGTCGAAGGCCCCGCCGATCCCCGGCTTGGTCGTCTGCCCGTCCACCTCGCCGTCGGCCAGGTCGGAGTAGATGAAGCGCAGGCTCGTGCCCAGGGCGAAGTGTTTGCTGAGCTTGAAGCCGTAGGAGGCCCCGACGGCCAGGTCGAAGGACTTGAACGTTCCGAGCGCGACGTTGTTGTCGTCACGGCGTTCGTGCTCGCCCAGGAACAGATAGGTTACGTGGGCCCCCAGCGTACCCCAGCCCGGGAGGTTGTGTTTGGCGACCAGGTATTCGTAGAAAAGCCCGGCGTTGAATTCGGGCAGCCAGTTCGAATGGGTGATGCCCAGCTCGGTGCCGCGCTGGAAGGCCAGCCCGGCCGGGTTCCAGAACATGGCCGAGGCGTTGTCCGCCAGGGCCACGCCGGCGTTCCCCATGCCGGCGGCCCGGCTGTCGGGTTCGATCTTCAGAAAGACGACGGCGGCCCCGCCCACCTGAGCCGCAGCCGGCAAAGCCGGCAGGCCCGTCAGAAGGATCAGGATCAGCAGGCCCGGCAGGCAAAAGCCCGGGCGCGAATCGATTGCACGCATTGGTTTCTCAGCAAGGTTTGAAAGGCCGGCTGCAGGCGCCCCGACCGTTCCGGTATCGTTTCGGCCTGCAGGTCCAGAAGATTGGTAATGCACGTTACGCTCAAAGGTTGCCGGCATTGGCTTCATCGTATTCATTTGATTTACCCTTATCGGATGACGGCGAGTTTCTCGATCCGCTCGGCGACGTCGCGCGCGCCGTCCGGGCGCTCGACCTCGACGCGGAGCTTGTAGAGATAGACGCCCGAGGTGACCCGGTCGAAGTCTTCGTCCCGTCCATCCCAGACGATCTGCACCGGCCCGCCGGGCAACACCCCGCCGGGCAGGGCCTCTTCCCCCTCGATGGTGCGGATCGGCCGCCCGTTGAGCGAGTAGATGCGCAGCTGCACCCGCGCCCCGGTACCCGGCGGCTGGTTGTGTTCGAAGACGAAACGCGTAACCCGGTTCATCGGGTTCGGGTAGTTGAACACGTTGCGGAGCACCAGCGCATCGTCTTCGGCGACGAAGAATTCGAGCTCGGCCGTGGCCGAGTTGTTCAGCACATCCCAGGCACGTACGCTCAGGCGGTGAAAGCCGGGTTCGAGCCGGGGCAACGGCCAGCGCACCTCGCCGCGCTGGTACGAGTTTTCCGCCGCCCGGAAACCGCTGCCGATGTCAACGGCCCGGCTTTCGTCCCCGTCGAGGACGAGCAGCATCTCGTGCCCGACCCCGGCGCCGACGGTGTTGATCCCGCTTTCGTCGTAGAGTTTCACAATCAGTTCGGGCTCCGGCGGGGTCAACCCGCCCGAAACGAAGGTGGTGTCGTTCAGGAAAAGGGCAATTTCCGGACCAAAGGGATCCTGGGGCGGGTTGGGCGAGGTACCGCCCACGACAAACTGCTCCGTGTACCCCAGGGCCTGCTCCGTCGACGTCAGGGCATAGACCGAGATGCGGCCCGGCTCGTTGCTGTAGGAGATGTCTTTCGGCACCACGAACGTCGCCGAGAAGCGACCGGCCCGGACCTGCACCCGGCCCCGCCAGATCAGGTCCTCGCGGGTCGTGTAATAGGGGGTGGGCATCCAGACCTGCTGCTTGAGGGAAACGCGGCGGACCGCGTCGAAGACGGTCACGTCCGCCCACCCGTCGAAGCCGGTATCGACCAGGCCGCCGGCGGCCTCCACGGCGCCGGTGACCGTGATCCGGTCGAGTGCCCGCATCCGGGCGGACTGGGAGGCCAGCGGCACCTCGTTCAGCGTCTCGACGACGACCCGGCGGTGCGGCAGGCCCAGCCGCAGGGTCGGATCGCCGAGCAGGTTGAACTTGCGGCTGTTGCCCTGCAACCCGACCGTCGTGTTCTTGGTCAGGCGCATGGCATCGCCGAGCCGGCGGGGCAGGCCGTCCTCGTCGAACGTGAGCAGGGCCTGGTTGAGCGCCCGGTTGAGCCCGGCATTGAGCGAGGTGGTGTCCGGCGACGTGTAGACGAGCCGGACGGTGGTCATCAGCGCCACCGCCCCGCCGTTCGGGTTCAGCAACAGCACCTCGGCTCCGCTCTGCTCGTTCTCGATGTCCCACCAGCCAAACGAACAAGTGGCCGTGATGAAGATGGTCAGGCGGTCCCCGTTCGTCAGTGCGGCCGCATCTTCTTTGACGAAGAGCTCCTCCTGGGCCAGCCCGTCCGGCCCCCCGTGCCCGCTGTAGTTGAACAGCAGCGTGCCGGCCTCGAGCGTGGCCAGGATCTCCCGCCTGGCTTCGGGGATGCGAAACCCGTTCAGAAACACCCGCTGGAAGGACTCCCCGTAGATCTTCTTCACGTTGAGCTCCGGCCGCAGCCCGCCCCGGACCAGCTCGGCCACCTGGTCGACGTTTTGCAGGTGCAGGTCGAAGTCGTTCTGTGTGCCCGCCAGCCCGGTGGGCCCGTCGTCGGCGACCATGGTGTAGAGGCTGCGCCATGCGCCGTACGTCTCGGGGTTTTCATACCGCTTGATTTTCTCGACCATGAGGCGGGCCTCGTCGAGGGTCTGCACCGGGAAGCGCCCGATCCCGATGTCCATCCGCTCGGAGCTCACGGCGCGGATGCCGCCATAGCGCCAGACGCCTTCGTTGTCGTCGAGCAGGCCGAAGTAGTCGTCGCTGGTGTACGAGGCATCCGGGTCGAAGGACTCCTCCGTCTCGTACGGAAAGATCCAGTTGGTGAGTTCGGTCTCGCCGGCGACGATCCCCCGGAAGTCGTAGTGCCCGTCGCCGAAGAGCAGGGCATAGCGAAGCAGGCTGGCCTCGTCGGGAGCGCGGTCGTAGTGAAACTTGAGGAAGTCGCGCACGGCCCGCATGTCGGGCAGGCCTCCCGAGAACTCGTTGTAGATCTCCTCGACGACGGCCACGAGCACCTGCAGCCCCTGCTGGCGGCGGTATTCGGCCAGCTCGCTGGCCGGTTCCAGGAAGGCGCGGGGGGCGACGATGACGAAATCCGGGAAACGCTGTTCGCCGTGCAGGTTCTGGTTGGGCACGACGGCGGCCCGGACCGGATCGAGGGGGCGGGCCGCCCCTTCGACGAAGGCGATGAGCTCGCGGGGGCGAGCCGGGTCGGTGACCTGCACCCGGACGCGGTAGGTGGTGCCGGCCGGCTGCACCCCGAGCCGGCGGATGGCTTCGGGCGCCGTCACGTCCCATACCTGCGGCGCCTCGTCAAAGCCCTGCAAGACGAACTCGAACCACCCGGTTTCCCCGGCAGGCGTGGCAAAGCGCAGCAGGCCGTTTTCGGCCCGCAGCTGCTGCGGGTAGAAGACCCGCACCCAGTCGAGTGCGGCCTGCGGGTCGCCTGCCTGGTCGAGCAGGCGCATGGACAGGCTGAGCCGCGTGCCGGCCGTCACGGTCCGGGTGAAGCGGTCCTGGGCGGCCACGGCCGCCGGATCCGTCACGGCCCGCCCGATGATGCGCGGCGCCCGGATCCGGCCGAGTTCCGCCCCGTTGAGCGTGAAGAGCAGCGTCGCCGCCGGGTTGGAGGCGATGGCGGCACGCACGTCGAACGTGGCCGTCCCCTCGCCGAGCCCGGGCAGGGCCACGTCGGAAAAGATGTTGCGCGTGCCGCCACTGCGGATCTGATGGCTCACCCACGTGTGCCCGGAGCCGTGCTCTTTGCTCCAGACGGTCTCGTCGAGGTCCACAACGAACCGCCCGGTCACCTGGGTGCGCACCTGCACGTCCGAGACGCCGGGAAAGGCCTCGTTGCCGACGCGCAGGCCGGCCGAGGTTCCGACCTTGAGGAAATAGTAGTTTTCGTTCGAGAAGGGGTGGACATAGTGGGTCCACCGATCCGTCTCGGGGTCATAGCGCCAGCCGCGCGGGGCCGCGGCATAGAAGAGCAGCACGTCGCCCTGGTTGAAGGCGCCGTCCCCTCCGCCGCGCACGAAGACGGGGTTCTCGGCCAGATCGGGGATCCGGTCGGCGCTGTTGAGCGCAGGCAGGGGGGCCCCGCCGTTGCCGAAGACCTGCAGGTTGTTGGGCTCGATGGCATCCGGCGAGAGGCCGACGGCCTCCCCGATGGCAGCCAGGTAGGCCCGGTCGATCCGGTAGATGCCCTCTTCCGTGATCGGAATCTTGAAGACGATGCCGTCGGCCAGGACGCTGCGATCCACGGCGAGGTGCGGGTTCATGAACGCCGTGCCGGCCTTCCGGGCCGCCTCCGGCGGCTGCTCGACGGCGATCCGCATCCGGCGATAGCGACGCAGCACCTCGCGTTCGGGGTCGTAGGCATAGAGCCGCGCCGTCAGCGTCACGACGGGATGCTTGCGTTCCAGCCCGAGCCCCTCGGCCGAGACGGGCGGCTGCATCAACGCCCGTGCATCCGGCCCGTGCAGCGGCTCCGCCGGCAGGGCCACCTCGTCATACTCGGCGGCCAGGAGCGACAGGCGCGGCGGGGCCAGGGCACGCAGGCGCAGGTTGGTCGTCGCCGTCCAGAGGCCGCCGGCCAGGCCGAACACGTAGGCGTCGGTCAACCGCTCGACCCGCGCCGAGTCCAGCGAGGCCTGCAACCCCATGGGCCAGGAGGCCGTCACCTCCACGACGTAGCGCGCCGGGGTGGCTTCCACCACCCGCACCTCGGCCTGCTGTGCCTGCGCGGGACGGGCCACGGCCAGCAGGGCCAGCACACCGGCCAGCCGGATAACCTGTCGGAACGGTCGAAACATGAAGACAGGGCTTCTTTAATCGGAGCCACACCGGAGGCCGCGTCATGCAGCCGGAGGCCCGGTAAGGACTCTCGAGAACCAATCTGCTCGTCCCCGAAGGGATCCCGCCCGGGGACTCGCCCCGGCAAGAGCCCGCGTGCGGGCATGCGGGGCACGGGACACACGGTTCGAATGGTAACCGTTCCTTGCGATAGGCAAAAGAGAGAGTTGTCGTCGCAGCCGGGTTCACGGAGACGACGGCAAAATACCGCGTCACCGGATCCGTTTCAAGGGGAAATCGGCATCCTCTGCAAATCCTTAAAGAAGGAGGCGCCCCAAACCCGACGGGCCTACGGGCGGGGAATCATGTTACGCAGCAGAATCAGCCGGTCCAGCGCCTCGGCCAGGGCTTCCACGGCGGCCTCGATGTCTTCCAGCGGGAGCCGGATGTCGTCGCCCATGCCGGCCATCGCCGCCAGCTCACGAAGCAACTGCGCATTCCCCGAAATGATCGAGATGGGATTGCTCATCTCGTGATGGACCCGGGAGATGTTGACCCGAATGGCCCCGAGCAGTGCCCGGATCTCTTCCTCCGAGAGCGGCTGCGACGCGTCGCGGCCCACCTCGTCCGGCGGGTTGGACGTGGACACTTCCATGGACTGGCTCATAGGACGTTCATTTTCGACAGGCGGGCCGGTACGGACGCAACGGCGGTTCTGTTCCTGGCTGAGAATCATGATAATCTTCCCCCGCCGTCCGGTTCCCGCCGGGCAGGCGACCGGGGATGGCGGTTCAGAGGGCATGCAGGGGTCGTTCGTCGGTGGCGGCGACGCCCTTCGGCGTCCGCTCCAGCCCGGCGACGGCCGTCTGCGGGTCGTGCTCGAAGAAAAGCTGCCACCCTTCGGCACAGGCCTGCTCCAGGAAGCGCTGCTTTTCCTCCACCGTCACCAGGGGGCGCACATCGTAGGCCATGACCCAGGGCAGGCCGAGGTGCGCGGTCGTCGGCAGCAGGTCGGCGACGAAGACGAGCGTCTGCTCGCCGTCGGTCACCCGCACGAGCTGCTGGGCCTCGGTGTGACCGTGCATCGTCATCAGGTGAACGCCGGGAAACAGTTCGATGTCCCCGTCGACGAGGTAGAGCTGCCCCGAAGCCGCCAGCGGTTCGATGTTTTCCTTCAGGAAGGAGCCGCGCTCGCGCGGGTTGGGCGCCACCGCCCAGGCCCAGTGGCGACCCTGCACGTGATAGGTCGCGTTTTCGAAGGTGGGGACGATCCGGTCGCCGCGGCGCCGGGTGCCGCCACCGGCGTGGTCGAAGTGCAGGTGCGTCAGGATGACGTCCGTCACGTCGGCCGCGCAGAAACCGGCCTGCTTCAACGAAGCGTGCAGCTCGTGTGTGGCGTGGTCGACGGCATAGATCTCCTGAAACCGGGCGTCGTACTTGTCGCCCAGTCCCGTGTCGACGAGGATGAGCCGGCCGGCGCCTTCGAGCAGCAGGCATCGCATGTGCAGGAGGATGCGGTTGCGGGCGTCGGCCGGGATGCGTCGTTCCCACAACGGCTTCGGGATGATGCCGAACATGGCACCGCCGTCGAGGCCGAAGCGGCCGGTTTCTATGACGTGCAGGGTATAGGGACCGATACGGGGCATTTTCTTCGATTACGGGTCGAGATACGGTTGCACGTTGCAACGTTGGACGTTGCACGTTTGGAGGTGGCCGGGCCGGCGTTCAACGCGGAACGCCTTTCCACGTACCGCCGCCTCAGCGTTCCGCTTCACCGGCGTCGGGCGGGAAGTCGCGGAGGTGCCCGTTCGACCGGATCTTGCGGCGCACCTCCTCCACCTGTTCGATCCGGGGCAACAACCCGCCCAGGTGTTCGACCAGATAGGCAATGCGCTCGTTCTCGGTGGGGAGTTTCAGCACCTCCAGCTGCTGTCCCAGCGAGAGCCCGGCATTGTGGGCGATGAAGTACGAGACCCGGTTCACATCCTGGTAGATGGTGGGGCGGACGGTGCGGCCGGCCAGCTCCAGCAGCTTGAGGTGCTGGGTGATCAGCCGCTCCCGCAGGTCGTTGTCGACCTCGGCCTCGGGCTCGTCGAGCGTCTCCACCTCGGCCGTCAGGTAGGCGTGCTCGTGCATGAGACGGCGGATGCGGAAGCGCCGGAACCCCTCGACCTGGATGTCCATCCGCCCGTCCTCGTAGCGGTGCAACACACGCCGTATCCGCGCCATACAGCCCACGTCGGCGATCTCCCCGCCGGTGAAGAGCACAATGCCGAAGGGACGATCCTGTGCCAGGCAGGTATGCACCAGTTCCCGGTAACGCGGCTCGAAAATGTGCAGGGGCAGGACCTCCTCGGGAAAGAGGACCACCTCCAGCGGAAAAAGCGGCAGGGAAGGAATCAGGGCCATGACGTTGAACCAGTACCGGCTCGGAGATCCGGGTCGGGTCCGTGCCGTGCCGGGAGGCCGTGTCCCGACCGCAAGCGGCCCCCCCACTGCCATCCAATGTGCGGGCCGGGCGCGTGTTTCACCGGTGTGCGCTTTCCGGCTCATGCGTCGCGCTCCTCCCCCCGTATCCGGTAGAGCCAGAGCCCGCCGGCCAGCGCGACGGCAGTCATGGCAACCGCCACGTCCCAGCGCAGCAGCAGCCCGCCGCCGATCCCGAACATCAGGCCGAAGAGCAGCAGCAGGGCCGCCAGGACGCGGCGCAGGTCCCGGGCGAGCGACTGGGCGGGGGGCAGGCCCGTCGCGGCCCGCTGGGCGGCCCAGCCCGGTCCCCCCGGCCGCACCCTGCGGTAGAACGCCACCAGCGTCTCGGGGCGTTCGGGCGGGGTCAGGTACATCACCGCCACCCAGATGAGGGTCGTGATCCCGGTGATCACGGCCAGGCGCATGCCGAAGTCGTCGATCCGCAGCACCGGCACGACGGTGGTGAAGAGCCCCGTAAAGAAGCCGGCCACCATGGCGGCCAGCTCCGCCCAGGCGTTGATGCGCCACCAGAACCAGCGCAGGATCAGCACCACCCCGGGCCCGGTCCCGATGGCGATCACCAGGCGAAAGACCGCCGCCACGTCCTGCGCGAAGAAGGCGGCTGCCGCGCCAAGGGCAGTCACCAGCACCGACGCCACGCGCCCGGCCCGCACGAGTTCCCGCTGGGTGGCCTGCGGGCGCATGAACCGGCGATAGAGGTCGTGTGTCAGGTAGGAAGCCCCCCAGTTGATCTGGGTCGAGACGGTGCTCATGAAGGCCGCCACCAGCGAGGCCACGACCAGCCCGAGCATCCCGGAGGGGAGAAAGTCGAGCATCAGCCGGGGATAGCCGAGCTCACGGTCTTCCAGGTCCGGGTACAGCACGAGGGCCGCCAGCGCCACGAGCACCCAGGGCCACGTCCGCACCACATAGTGCATGAGGTTGAAGAACCAGGCCGCCTTTTCGGCCTCGGCCTCCGTCTTCGAGGCCGCCAGGCGCTGGATGAATTCCCCGCCGCCGTCCGACCGCCGGAACGTCCACCATTGCAGCAGGACGTACGCCAGGAAGGTGCTGGCCGAGATGCCGGCGAAAGCACTCCATCCGACCCCGAACCAGTTCCCCTCCTGACCGAGCGTGAACGGGATGAAGGCCAGCACGTCGAAGTCCGTCGTGGCCTGCACCTTTTCCACGAGCCCGTGCAGGCCGCCCACCCGGGGACTCCGCAGGGCGTAGAAGGCAACGGCGACGGCCCCGAAAAGCGCCAGGAAGAACTGGAAAAAGTCCGTCGTGACGACGCCCCAGAGACCGGAAAATCCGGCGTAGAGCAGCACCAGCACCGCCACACCGAGCACGGTGAGCAGCTTGGGATCGGTCCCCAGGATCTGCTCGTCCGGGCCGAAACCGAGCCCTTCCCAGATGCCGAGCACCCCGATCACCTTGACGGCCGCGAGCATGATGTAGCCGATGCCGATGCAGTTGATGGGCACGGCAAACAGGAAGGCCTTCGCGGCCCGGAGCACGGCGGCCGGACGCCCCCCGTAGCGCAGCTCGATCAGTTCCGCATCGGTCACGATCTCGCTGCGTCGCCAGAGGCGGGCGAAGACGTAGATGAGCACGACGTGGCTCATGGCGAAAGCCCACCACTCCCAGTTCCCGGCGATGCCCCGGTTGCCCACCACCCCGGCGATGTAGAGCGGGGTGTCGATGGAGAAGGTCGTCGCTGCCATGGAGGTCCCCGCCAGCCACCAGGGTAACGACCGCCCGGAGACGAAGAACTCTTCCATCGAGGAGGAAGCCCGCCGCGCCAGGTACACACCGATTCCCAGCGTGGCGAGCAGGTAAGCCAGGACGATCAGCCAGTCTATGGTGCTCACGTCGCGTGCGTCGTGGGTTTGTCGTGGTCGCGCCGGCCGGGCCTTCGACACCTCGAAAACCCGTGTCGTATATTTCCCCGAGCCGCCGTCGTGCGGGGTCGCAACATACTCATCCGCCCGGACAGTGTACAGCCGTGTCCCGGTTTCCCTTTCCAGACATGCTGCTTTTCGCCCTGGCGGCGGGGCTGGCGGGCCACCTGTTCGTGTGGGCCGGTCCGGCCCGGGCCCAGCAGCCGGCCCTGATCGGCTCCTCGGACGACCCGCGGGAGAACATCCAGCAGGTATGGTGGGAACGCCGGCAGGTGCTCGACGTCATGGGCGGCTTCTCGCTCATCGGCGCGCAGTGGCGCACCGCCACCAGTTTCACGCTCGACCTGGACACGCGGCCGGTCCTGGCCCGGCTCCGCGGCACGCTCCGGGCCGGCATCTACGGCACGTACCGCCCGGACGTCGACGAGGCGTACGATCTGCTCCGGCTGCTCGAGTTCGCCCGCTACAACGCCCCGTCCCGCGCGCGCTTCTACCTGCGGGGCGGCCCCCTGCAGCGGATGCGGCTGGGCACCGGCCACGTGGTCGACTTCTTCAACTCGGACGTGGCCTGGGACGAGCGCACCGTGGGCCTGGAGATGATGTGGCAGGGTGCCGCGCTGGAAGTGTCCGGCTTCACGGACAACGTCCTCTTCGACGGGGTCACCGGCGGGCGCCTGGCCCTGACCCCCTTCTTCCGCGTGCGCGACCCGCGCCTGCGCTCGCTCCAGCTCGGCGCCGGCTACGTCACCGACCTGGCCCCCCACCCGGACGGCGTACCCCGCTTCACCGCCTACAGCGCCGACGCCCGGTTCGTCCTGCTCCGCTCCGGTGCCCTGCTGCTGGCCCCCTTCCTCAGCTACACCCGCTACGAACACTTCGGCGACGGCCTCCTCCTCGGCGCCGACCTCTACGCCGACAACTTCATTGACCTGGCCCGCTTCCACTTTCGCCTCGCCCTGTTCTACAACGGCCGGCAGTTCATCCCCGCCTACGTCGGCCCCTTCTACCAGGTCAACAGCCTCCGGGCCCGCATCCTGAAAGCCGAAGACTTCGACGAAAGCAACCCCCAGGCAGTCTTTGCCGGCGTCCCCCTGGCCGCAGCCGGCGGCGGCAACGACCTCATGACCGAACTGCGCATCCTGCTCTTCAGCGGCTTCGAATTCTACTACGCCTTCCGCCGCCACTACGGCGCACGGGCCCTCAGCACCTTCCACTTCCGCCTCTACCTGCGGGCCCGCCGCTTCAGCCTCTACCTGGGACAGGACCGCGGCGGCCTCCGCGGCTTCTTCTCCCTCTTCAATGACCTCGGCGACCTGACCGCCCTCGTTTTCCAGACCGACTACCGCTTCCTGGGCGACTTCCGTGTCTTTGCCCGGGCCCGCTATACCTACGAACGCCTCGACGACGGGGACGACGGCACCGAACGCTACCTCGTACAGCGCCGCTTCGAACCCTTCACCGGCCTGCGCCTCACCTTCTGACCGGAAAACTGTTTCGTGACAGAGCCGACACAATTCGTTGACATTTTCTGAAGAAAATTTTCCCCGGTCCTGTCGTATCATGGCGGTACCGCTGAGCACTTTCGTTTGAGCCATCGAGTCGATACCGGGCGGTTGCGCAGTAATTCGTCCCGTTGACATCTATTTGCTCCCGGGCTGCGCGCCACGCTGTTCCTGCGCCTCGCTTCTCGCAAATACCTGTCATCCTCCCGTTCCCTGCTTGAAGTCTCAGCCGGTCCCTGCGGGGTGAAGTGTCCTTGGCCGGCCTGCCGCAACGGTTCCGCTTCTGCGGTCCCGCCTGCCGGTGGCCTGCGGTCGACGCACGGGTGCGCTCGCCCTTCCAAGCCCGCTTCTCCCGTACCGCCAGGCTTCCTTCATCCACCTTTTGACGGGAGGTGCCATGCTTGCTCCGACTTATCCCGGCGTCTACATCGAAGAGGTGCCGAGCGGCGTGCGAACCATCACCGGGGTTGCCACCTCGATCACCGCGTTCATCGGGCGGGCCCGGCGAGGACCGGTGAACCAGCCCACCCGGATCCAGAGCTTCGCCGACTATGAACGGCTCTTCGGCGGCCTCTGGACCGAGAGCACGATGAGCTATGCCGTCCGCCACTTCTTCCAGCACGGCGGCGCCGAAGGCCTGATCGTGCGGGTCTTCCACCTGGAACCCACCGAGACCCCGGCCGACTTCACGGCCACCCTCGACCTGGCCGACGAGGCCGACCCGACGGCTACCGCGCTCACGCTCGAAGCCGCCAGCCCCGGCGCCTGGGGCAACACCCTGCGCGCCGTCGTCGATCACAACACGAGCACCGGCGCCGCCGACCTGTTCAACCTGACCGTCCAGGAGCTCGATACGCCGGGCGGCACTACCGTCCTCGCCACCGAGACGTTCCTCAACGTCTCGACCGACGCGGCGCATCCCCGCTTCGTGCCGAACGTCCTGGCCGAAGGCTCGAGCCGGGTGCGCGTCGCCGGCGGAACGGTGAACGCCCGCCCCGCCGAAGGCACCTTCGACGCCGACGGCAACGGCAGCGACGGCAGCGACATCGAGGACGCCGACATCGAGGGCAGCGCAGCCGACCGCGAAGGCCTCTTCGCCCTCGACGCGGCCGACCTGTTCAACCTGCTCTGCATCCCCCCGCTTTCCCGTACCGCCGACGTGGACCCGGCCACGCTGGCCACGGCCGCCGGCTATTGCCGCGAACGACGGGCCATGCTCCTGGTCGACCCCGAGGCCGGCTGGATCGACGTGCCCACGGCCGAGACAGGCGTGAACGACCTGCGCACGGCCATCGGGACGGACAACGCCCGGAACGCCATCGCGTATTTCCCGCGCCTGTTGATGCCGGACCCGCTCAACGAGAACCGCCTCACGGCGTTCGCCCCCTCCGGCGCCGTGGCCGGCATCATCGCCCGGACGGACGCCCAGCGCGGCGTCTGGAAAGCCCCGGCCGGCCTCGACGCCTCGTTCTCCGGCGTACGCGCCTTCACCTACCGGCTCACCGACGAACAGAACGGCACGCTCAACCCCCTGGGGCTCAACTGCCTCCGCACCTTTCCCGTGACGGGCAACGTGGTCTGGGGCGCCCGCACGCTCGCCGGCGCCGACCGCCTCGCCTCCGAATGGAAGTACGTGCCGGTCCGCCGCCTGGCGCTCTTCATCGAGGAAAGCCTCTACCGGGGCACACAATGGGTCGTCTTCGAACCCAACGACGAGCCGCTCTGGGCACAGATCCGCCTCAACGTCGGGGCCTTCATGCAAAACCTCTTCCGGCAGGGCGCCTTCCAGGGCACTTCCCCCCGCGAGGCCTACTTCGTCAAGTGCGACCGCGAGACGACCACCCAGAATGACATCGACCTGAGCATCGTCAACATCCTGGTCGGCTTCGCCCCGCTCAAACCGGCCGAGTTCGTCATCATCCGCATCCAGCAGATCGCCGGCCAGGTCGAGGCCTAGCACGGCGGAAAAGTCGAAATCCGAAACCCGAAATTCGAAACCGAACCATGGCCCAGTTCAGCGTCAATGCACAGCGATTCGACCCGTACAAGAACTTCAAGTTCAGGGTCAAATGGGACGGGCGTTACGTCGCCGGCGTCAGCAAGGTCAGCGCGCTGAAGCGCACCACGGAGCCGATCACCCATCGCGAGGGAGGAGACCCGAGCACCGAGCGCAAATCGCCCGGGCAGACCAAGTACGACGCCATCACCCTCGAACGCGGCGTCACGCACGACGTGGAGTTCGAGCGGTGGGCGAACAAGATCTGGAACTTCGGTTCCGGCCTCGGCAGCGAGGTCTCCCTGGCCGACTTCCGGAAAGACCTCATCATCGAGGTCTACAACGAGGCCGGGCAGGTGGTCAAGGCCTACAAGGTGTACCGGTGCTGGGTGTCGGAATACCAGGCCCTGCCCGAGCTGGACGCCGGCGCCAACGCCGTCGCCATCGAGACGATCAAGCTGGAGAACGAGGGCTGGGAACGCGACTACGACGTCACCGAGCCGACCGAGCCGTCGTTCACCGAGCCCTGAGGCCGCCATGCGCACCCCGTCCGGAGCCGAGCTGATGGACGTGTGGGAGCGGGCGGCCCCCCTCGCCCCGGAGGGGCGTGCCCTCGCCCTCCTCGTCGCCGTGCTGCCCGGTGCGGCGTGGGAGGACCTGGCCGCCCTGCCCCTGGGCCGGCGGGACGCCCTGCTCCTGGCCCTGCGCACCGCGGTCTGCGGGCCCCGCCTCGAAGGCACCGCCACCTGCCTGGCCTGTAGCGAGCGCGTCGAGTTCACCCTGGCCGAGGACGACCTCCTCGTGCCCGCCCCCGGCGACGCCCCGACCGACTCGATCCACGAAGGCGGCTTCGACGTTACGTTCCGCCTGCCCGACAGCACCGACCCGCAGCCCCTCCGGCGCGCCCCGGACGCGGAGACGGCCCGGCGCCTGCTGCTCGAACGCTGCGTGATCGAGGCCCGGCGCGGCGCCGACACGGTGAGCCCGGCCGACCTGCCCGAGCCGGTCGTCCGGGCGGTGGCCGCCGAGATGGGCCGGCTCGATCCCCAGGCCGAACTGCGCCTGGCCCTCACCTGCCCGGCCTGCACCCACACCTGGGAGATCGTCTTCGACGTGGCCGGCTTCTTCTGGGCCGAACTCGACGCCTGGGCCCGGCGCACCCTGCACGAAGTCCACCTGCTGGCGACGGCCTATGGATGGGCCGAGCGTGACATCCTGGCCCTCTCACCCTGGCGACGGCAGGCCTACCTCAACATGATCGGTTGATGCCCGACTTCCTGCACCATATCGTCGCCCGGAGCCGCACCTCGGTTCCCCTGGCCCGGCCCCGCCTCCGGGGACGCTACGAACCACCGTCTCCCGGCCCGGGGCTTCCTTCCGAGGGGCCGGAGCCCGCCACACCCGTTTCGCCGGTGCCGGGGTTCGATGCGCCGGGCACCTCGCCTCCCTCGCCGCCGGAGCCGGCGGTCCCACCGGCGGCGCTGCCGGCCCCGGCCGGGCCGGGCTCCCTCGCCCCGCCGCCCCGTGTGCCGGCATCGCCCCCGCACCCCGCCCCGCCCCTTCCGGCGGCGTCCACTCCCCCCGACGCCCGGCCCCGCCCGTCGCACGAAGACGGCCCGCGACCGCACCACCCCGTGCTCCCGCCCGCCCTTCCGGCGGCGCCGGTTCACTTGCCCCCCCCGAACCCACCGGCACACGGGGCGCATCCGGCGGACACACCCGCCGCCCCGCCCTCCCCGCGCCCCGCCACGGCACCCGCGGCGCCCGCCCCCCCTGTATCACCCGCAGCCCCCGTTCCGCCCGGCGACGCGCCGCCTCCCGAACGGGCACCGGCGCCGCCGGTCGTGTCCCTGCCCGCACGATCCATCCCCCCCCGTCCCCCCTCCGACCCCCCGGTCATGGTCTCCCCGGCGGGCGGCCTGCCGGAACCCGTCCTGCCGGGCAAACCGCCGGCCGCCGCGCCCACGATCCACGTCACCATCGGGCGCGTCGTCATCCGGGCCGTGCCCCCGACGCCGCCGGGACCGTCTCCGGAGAAGCCGCGCGTGCAGCCGGCCGTCATGACGCTCGACGATTACCTGAAACGCCGCAAGGCCGGAGGGCACGCATGAGCAACTTCCTCGCCATCGCCACGGCCACGGCCACGCTCCAGCAGTTGCTGCTGGAAAGCCTGAGCACCGACGTGCCCGGCGCCCAGGCCACCACGCTCCGGCCGGATAACCCCCGGCTCAGCGCCACCGGCAACTTCGGCGTCAACATCTACCTGTACCAGGCAACCCCGAACGCCTCGTGGCGCAACAACGACCTGCCCACACGCGGCGGGGCCGGGCAACCGGTGCAGCGCCCCCGCATCGCCCTCGACCTCTACTACCTGCTCACCTTCTACGGCGACGAGGAAAGCCTCCAGCCGCAGCGTATCCTCGGCAGCGTCTCGCGCACCCTGCACGCCCGGCCCGTCCTGACCCGCCCCATGATCCAGGCCGCCATCGATGCGGCCGTGGCCGTGGACCCCGGCCATTTCCTCGCCGGCTCGAACCTGGCCGACGACATCGAACAGGTCAAGTTCACCCCCATCCCGCTGTCCCTCGAAGAGCTGTCGAAGCTCTGGTCCGTGTTCTTCCAGACGCCCTACACCCTGTCGATGACGTACGCCGGCACGGTCGTGCTGATCGAGGCCGAGACGACGCCGGCGCCGGTGCTTCCGGTGCAGACGCCGGTCATCACCGTCCGGCCCGGGCTGCAGGCACCAGTTCCCACACCGGACCAGCTACCCGGCCTGGAACTCTGGCTCCGCTCCGACCTCGGCGTCACCTTCGATGCCGGAGGCGTCTCGAGCTGGGCCGACCAGAGCGGCCACGAGCGCCATGCCGTGCAACCGGACGGCGCCCGTCGCCCGGCCTTCGTGGCGCACGGACTCGGCTCCCGGCCCGTCCTCCGCTTCGACGGGTCGGACGACTACCTGGCCCTCGAAAACCTGTCGTACGACACCGCCGGGCAGCTCGAAGGCCTCACCGTCTGCGCCCTCGTCCGCTCCGCCGCGCCCGCCCCCCAGGTCATCGCCTCGTTCGACGACGGCGAATACTGGCAGCTCACCCTCCGGGACGACACCACCCCGGGCGCCGGATGGGACACCACCGACGAAACCGGCACCCCGCACACCCTGCGCACGACGGGTGCCTACCACGACGGGCGGTGGCACCTCCTCTGCGGGTGGTACGAAGCCGGCCCGGCCACGCCCAACAAGATCCTGTATGTCGACGGCGTGCCGGCAGCCCAGGCGACGGCCCATGCCGGGCACCGCCTGGGTTCGGGCACGACGCGCTTCGGCTTCCTTGGCGTCGGCTCCGGGGCCGCCACGTTCGACGGCTCCCGGGACCCGGCGTGGTTCTTCCTCGGCGACGTCGCCGAAGTCCTGGTCTACCACCGGGCCCTCTCCGAGGAGGAGCGGCTTCAGCTGGAACGCTATTTCCGGGAGCGCTACAATCCATGAACACGGAAGCGACATCCGACGCCCGGCACGCCCGCGTCCGAGCGGGCGCCAGCCAGCAGGCCCTGGTACAGGCCCTCGACGAGGTGCGGGGGGCGCTGGTACGCCGGGCCGGAACGCCGGAGACCGGCCCGCCCCGCGAGGCCGGCAACACCGCATCCGGGTCCGGCTCGGACGCGGCCCGCACCCGGCAGGACGTCCCCGCCGGATCGCCCCCCACGACCCTGGACCTGCTCTGCCGCACGTTCGGGCTCTCGTCCTTCGAGCGGGCCGTCCTCCTCCTGTGCGCGGGCATGGAGCTGGAAGCCGACTTCGCCGGGTTGTGCACCGCCTGCCACGGCGTTCCCTACCCCACCTTCGGGCTGGCGCTGGCCGCTTTCGAGCCGGAAGCCCACTGGAGCGCCCTCACGCCGGCGGCGCCCCTCCGGCACTGGCGCCTGGTCGAGGTCCGCCCGGGGGATTCCCTGACGACCAGCCCCCTCCGCCTCGACGAACGCATCCTGCACTACCTGACCGGTCTCAACCCGCCGGACGAACAGCTCGATGGCTTCATCCTGCCGGCCTCGACGCCGCCGGTCACCCTCGTCCCCTCCCACCGCGCGGTCGTCGAGGCGGCGGCACAGGCCTGGCGGGAGGTTCCCGCCGGCCGGCCGTGGCCGGTCCTCCAGCTCTGCGGGGATACCGGTACGGAGTTGGAGAACCTCGCCGCCGCCGTGTGCGAGCGCGCGGGCCTGCACCTGCGCGTGATGCCCGTGCACACCCTGCCCGCAACGCCCCACGAGTTCGACGTGTTGCTGCGGCTGTGGGAACGCGAGGCGATCCTGAGCGGCTGTGCCCTGGCCCTCGACGCCTGCACGCCGGAGGCGGAACACGCCGGGCGGGCCCCCTACCTCCGGCAATGGCTGGCCCGGGGACGCACCCCCGTGCTGCTGCTGGCTCCCGAACACCGGCTGCCGGAAGCCTGCCCCCCCGGCCGCCCGCTCCTCACCTTCTTCGTGACCCGTCCCACCCCCCACGAGCAGCGGGAGCTCTGGACGGCGATCCTCGGTCCGGACACCGCCCCGCTCAACGGCCAGATCGAACGCCTCACCGCCCAGTTCGACCTCGGCGAAACGGCCATCCGCGCCGCGGCCGCAAGTGCCGGCACCCCCCCGACGCACGCACCCCGAACCACCGGCGACCGGCTGTGGGACGCCTGCCGCCGGCAAGCCCGTCCCCGCCTCGACGACCTCGCCCGGCGCATCGAGCCCGTCGCCACGTGGGACGACCTCGTCCTGCCCGAGCGTCCCCTCCAGACCCTGCGCACCATCGCCCTGCACGTCCGGCACCGCCTGCAGGTCTACGAGACGTGGGGCTTCGCCCGCAAGTCCCGCCGCGGCCTCGGCATCAGCGCGCTCTTCACCGGCCCCAGCGGCACCGGCAAAACGATGGCCGCCGAGGTGCTCGCCGGCGAGCTGCGCCTCGATCTCTACCGCATCGACCTCAGCCAGGTCGTCAGCAAGTATATCGGCGAAACCGAAAAGAACCTGCGGCGCGTCTTCGACGCCGCCGAGGCGGGCGGCGCGATCCTGCTCTTCGACGAGGCCGACGCCCTCTTCGGCAAGCGCACCGAGGTCAAGGACAGCCACGACCGCTATGCCAACATCGAGGTCAGCTACCTGCTCCAGCGCATGGAGGCATACCGGGGCCTGGCCATCCTGACGACCAACTTGAAGGACGCCCTCGACGATGCCTTCCAGCGACGAATCCGCTTCATCGTCACCTTCCCCTTTCCCGATGCCGCCCTCCGCCTCCGCATCTGGGAGCGCATCTTCCCCGGGGAGACCCCGACGCGCGGGCTCGACGCCGGCAAGCTGGCCCGGCTGACCCTCACCGGCGGCAACATCCGCAACATCGCCCTCAACGCCGCCTTCCTCGCCGCCGGCGCCGGTGAACCCGTCGAGATGAAACACCTGCTCGAAGCCACCCGGCAGGAGTACGCCAAGCTCGACAAACCGCTCACCGAAGCCGAAACCCGGGGGTGGATATGACCCGGCCGAACCTCATCCTGCACATCGACGAACTCGTCCTCGACGGCTTTCCCGAGACGGACCGGGCGCTGCTCGCCGCTGCCGTCGAGGCCGGGCTGGCCCGGCTCCTTGCCGAACGGGGCCTCCCGCCCGCGTGGCCGGCCGGCGGCGCGGCAGCCCACCACGACGGCGGCGCGTTCGAGGCCCAGCCGAACGCCGGCACCGCCCGGCTGGGCCTGCAACTCGCATCCGCGATCTACGGAGGACTCACCCGATGAAGACGTCCCGCTTACAGCAAACCACCCCTCCCCCCTCGCCCGCCGGGAAAGTCCCGGTGCACACCTGCGCCTGCGGGGGCACGAAAGGACCGACGGGCGAATGCGCCGCATGCCGGCGAAAACGACAGACCGGAAAACCGGCCACGGTGCACACACTCGAACGGCGGCCCCCGGCACGAAACACCCGCCCCACAGGCCGCGGGACGCACACCCCCTCCCTGCAACCCGGCACAGGGCACGCTTTCTCCACCCTCAAGCTCTTTCCGGAACAGCGCCCGGCCTCGATCACCCCGTCGGTGGACCAGGAAGGCTTCGTGGCTACCGCCACACGGCACCCCCCGCTTCATGCCGGGAGTCTCGATCCCGGACCGGTTCAGACCCAGGGTGGTGGCGGCAGCGGCGGTGGCGGCGGCACGTTCGTTTGCCCCATCGGGGCCGCCGACTTCACGAGCATCCCGAGCGGTACCCTCGCCGCCACGTTCGGCTCCGGCAAGTTCGGGGCCTCGTTTGCCATGAACGCCCGGTTTCACATAGCCCCCGTCTCGGCTCCCTGCACCGACAACTGCAAATGCGGCGAGTACCGGCAGTTCGTTCGCGGGTATTTCAACTACAACGGAACGGACGTCACCCACCAGCTCTGTGCCAACACGCTGAGCCGTACCACCTGGCACGAGGACTGCGTTACCATCGGCGGAACCGATCACAAGTACGGCTACCACGCCATCCCCTTTGCAACCAGCAAATTCAAGGACCCGGACCAGGCGACCGGCTGCAAGTTTGAAGGGTTTGACTTTCCCGGCTTCAGCCTCGGCTCGCTCAGCTCCGGAGATCGCCTGGACATGCACCTGGAGTTTGAAGGCCGGCTGGTGGACGCCTGTGACGGAGACAAAACGATCAAGTCTTCTTCCTGGGTCGTCGAGGGCAACGGCACGGTGCCGTAGCGGCCATCCGCCTTCTCCCCGAACCTTGCATACCGATGCCGAACGAATCCTTCAGGGTTTCCCCCGTCTCGCAGTCCTTCGGGACCCATGAGATCTACCCGCACCTGCGCCGGGACCGGCGGCACGACACCTGGCACGTGACGCTGGTGCTGACCCGTCCTCCCGACCTCCCGCCGGTACGGGGCGAAGACCTCACGGTTCAACTCCACGACGCGGACGGACGGTCGTTCGACGTGCGGGAGCGGCCCGCCGGCCCCCAGGTCGAAGTCGGCAACAGCCGGGGCGTGTCGGTCAATGCCGAATTCGTCTTTGCCGGGGCCGCACGCCTTCCGGCGACCCTGTCGGTTTCGTACCGCGGCCAGACGGCCCGCTTCCACATCCATCCTCCACCGGAACCCCCGCGTTAGCGGAAACCGGTTTGCCCGCCTCCGACGCCCTTTCCCGAACGCTTCCTTATGACCACCTTTCCCGGCGCTCCCCGACTGCTCAAAGGCGGCCTCGTGCTCGTCGATCCGGATTCCGGCACCGTCCGGCGTGCGATCGTGCTGCAGTACAACCCGACGACGCTGACGCGAACGCTTCAGGTCCAGAGTGCAGGCGAAAACGCCGACCGCTCGCAGGCCCTGCGCCTGAGCGGTCCGCCCGTGGAGACCTACCGCCTCGAAGCCGAGATCGATGCCGCCGACCAGCTCGAATTCCCCGACCAGCACCGGACGACCGTCGAGCACGGCATCTTCCCCCAGCTGGCTGCGCTGGAGACGATGGTCTATCCCGAGAGCAGCCGCCTGCAGGCCAACAACGACCTGGCCAACGCCGGCACGCTGGAGATCCTCCCCGTCGAGGCCCCGCTGACGCTTTTCGTCTGGAGCAAGCAGCGGGTGGTGCCCGTGCGCGTGACCGACTTCAGCATCACCGAAGAAGCGTTCGACCCCACGCTGAACCCGCTCCGCGCCCGCGTCACCCTGGGCTTCCGCGTCCTCAACGTGAACGACCTCGGTTTCGAGCACGCCGGCGGCAACCTGTACATGACCTACCACAAACAGCTGGAACGGCTGGCCGGGCTGAACCCGTTCGCCCGCGCGGCCGACCTCGGCTTCTGACACCTCACAACCACGCCATGGCCACCTATCCCCTCAACAGCCGCTACTACCGCACCGAACAGGCGGAATACGTGAAGGCAGACGGCCAGGTCATCGCCTACCTCCGCCGGCGGTTCCTGCCGCCGCCGGAGCGCCTGGCCCTGCAGCAGGAACACACCGTCGTCGACGGGGACCGGCCGGACCTCATCGCCGCCCGCGCCTTCGGCGATCCCGAGCTGTTCTGGCGCCTGGCCGACGCCCACCGCGTCCTGCACCCGGACGAGCTGACCGCCGAACCGGGGCGCCGGCTGCGCATCACCCTTCCCGAAGGTATTCCCGGTCCCCCGCATGCTTAGAGGCGGCATCCATCTGACCCTGCTGATGGGCCCCACCGTCCCCGTGCCCGTCCCGAAGCCCGTCACCGAGGCACTCACCGGCGTCGAGGTCCGGGAGACGGATGGCGAGCCGGCGGCCTTCACCCTCACCTTCACCTTCGACAGCAAATCCGCCCTCACAACGGTGATGCTGCTGCTGGGCGAGCTGGCCCCGCTCTTCCGCGCCATCCTGGTCGCCACGGTGCGGGGCACGCCGCACGTGCTCATGGACGGCCTCGTGACCGACCAGCAGATCGCGCCCGACGTGCAGACGGGCAAGGCCACGCTCACACTGGCCGGCTCCGACCTGACCGTGGCCATGGACCAGATCGACTTCACCGGCATCCCCTATCCCGGGATGCCCTTCGAAGCCCGGGTGGCCCTCATCGTGGCCAAGTATGCGGTCTACGGGATGATCCCGCTCGTCATCCCCACCCTGTTCCTGGACGTGCCCATCCCCGTCGAGCGCATCCCGACGCACCGGGGCACGGACCTCAACTACGTCAGGATGATGGCACGCGAGGCAGGCTACACGTTCTACATCGTCCCCGGCCCGGCACCCGGCACGAACGTGGCGTACTGGGGCCCCGAGGCCCGCCTCGGCGTGCCGCAGCCGGCGCTGAACGTGGGCATGGACGGGTTCACGAACGTCGAGTCGATCAACTTCCGCTTCACCGGCGGCGAGCAAGTGCTGCCCGTCGTCTTCATCCAGGAGCCCTTCACGCGGGCACCGATCCCCATCCCGATCCCCGGCATCGACCTGCTGAAGCCCCCGCTCGGGCTGCTGGCCGGGCTGCCCCGGATCGAACTGATGAACCACACCGCCAACATGAATCCGGCCCAGGCCATCCAGGCCGGGCTGGCGCGGGCTTCCCGCAGCGCCGACGTGGTCCAGGGCTCCGGCTCGCTGGACGTGCTCCGCTACGGCCACGTGCTCCGCGCCCGCGGGTTGGTCGGCGTCCGGGGCACCGGCGACGCCTTCAACGGACTCTACTACGTCAAAAGCGTCACCCACCGGCTCAAACGAGGCGAATACAAGCAAGACTTCACGCTCGTGCGCGACGGGCTGCTCCCGACGGTTCCCCGCGTCCCCCCGTGACGGAACGGCCGGACGGACCGCCTGAAGAATCCCCCAACCCTCCTACCCCATGGAAACCTATTTCGGCAAGTATCGCGGGCTGGTACTCAACAACGTGGATCCGATGCAAAAGGGGCGGCTGCTCGTCCAGTTGCCCGATGTGCTGGGCCTCTCGACCTCGAGCTGGGCGATGCCCTGCGTGCCGTTCACCGGACCGCAGGCGGGCACCTTCGTGCTGCCGCCGGTGGGCGCCGGCGTGTGGGTCGAGTTCGAGGGAGGCAACCCGGACTACCCCATCTGGACGGGCGGCTTCTGGAGCTCGGCCGCCGAGGTGCCGGCGCTGGCGCTGGCCGGGCTGCCTGCCTCCCCCAGCATCGTGCTGCAAACCCTCGGGCAGAACACGCTGATGATCAGCGACGTGCCGGGCACGGGCGGCATCATGCTCAAGAGCACCACCGGGGCGATGATCCTCGTCAACGACCTGGGGATCACGATCTCCAACGGCAAAGGGGCCACCATCGTCATGGCCGGCCCGACCGTGACCATCAACAACGGCGCCCTGGTCATCACCTGACCCGGTGCCGCCCCGGCCGCGTTACCCCCCCGCGGCCGGTGCGATCTGCAAGCTTTCAATCGAAAAAATGCCTGGACCTGTTTTTCATCTCGGCGGCACGGCCATCTGCCCGCACGGCGGTCAGGTGTCGGTGATCCCGACGAACACCCGCGTCTTCGCCGGCGGCCAGCCGGTCGCCACGATGGCGGACACCTACCTCGTGGCGGGGTGCGCCTTCACCGTTCCCGGCCCCAAACCGCAACCGTGTGTGAAGGTGCAATGGCTCGTACCGGCCACCCGCGTCTTCGTGAACGGGCAGCCGGTCATCATCCAGACGAGCACGGGCCTCTGCCTGAGCGCCGAGCAGATCCCGCAGGGCCCGCCTACCATCGTGGCGGCCCAGCCCCGCGTCATCGCCACCTGAGCCTCAGAGATATGGGGCCGGGCGACGGTGAAGGGGTATCGGCATCATTTGATGCTCCGTGCGGGATCCGCTTGCGGAGGCCGGGATAGCCCGGCATCGTGCGTGGTGCGTGAGCAGGCGGCCCCGCGAAATACGCACGGCGCAGAGGCCATCCCGCCGCCGAAAAGCGGAGACGACACAACCCGTTAGACCCAACACCCAAACCATGAACCTCGACTTCCCCTTCCACATCGACGGGCGCGGGCGGACGGCCACGACCGGCGATGACGACCACGTCCGCGACCTGATCGAGCAGGTGCTCTTCACCAGCCCCGGCGAACGCGTCAACCGGCCCGACTTCGGCAGCGGGCTGCGCCAGTTGACCTTCGCGCCGAACAGCGCCGAACTGGCCGCCACGACCCGCCTCCTCGTCCAGAGCAACCTGCAACGCTGGCTGGGCGACCTCATCGACGTGATCGACGTGACGGTTGCACAGGAAGACGCCCTGCTCCGTGTGACGGTGCAGTACCGGGTCCGCCGCACGCAGGAGTCCCGTACGGCCACCTTCAGCCGGGAGACCTGACATGCCGCTTCCCTACACCTGCCGGACCCCGCGCCGCCGCAACCTCACCGACGCCACGGCCCTCAACGGCATCGACTACCTCGAAGTGCTCGACGCCGAGGCGCCGGCCGGCAGCCCCCGCCAGCGAACGTTGCTCGTGCGCCTGCTCGAACCCGTCCCGGCAGACCTGACGGCGGGCAACCTCCGCATCACGGGCGGGGTGCGCGTCGCGCACGTGGGCGTCGAATGGGCCCGCGCCGCCGACGACGCCGAAGCCGCCTTTGCCGAAGGACTCCTCAACGAAGCCGAGCGGGACTTCCTCCTGGCCCGGCCCGACCCGGACCACCTGCTCGTCGTCCGCACCGATACCGAAGGGGACCATTCCACCTACACCCTCTCCATCGTCACCTCCCCCACGAGCGACGTCCCCCGGCCCGACTTCGACCCGGTCCTGTCCGAAACCCCCTTCTCCTTCAAGATCGACTGCCCCTCCGAGTTCGACTGTGCCCCCGTGCAGGCCTGCCCGCCCGAGCCGCCCTCCGCCCCGCCGCTCGACTACCTCGCCCGGGACTACGGCACGTTCCGCCGTCTCCTCCTGGACCGGCTCTCGGTGACCCTGCCGGAATGGACCGAGCGCAACCCGGCCGACCTGGGCATCGCCCTCGTCGAGGTGCTGGCGTACACGGGCGACTACCTCAGCTACCAGCAGGATGCCGTGGCGACGGAGGCCTACCTGGGCACGGCGCGCCGCCGGCCCTCCGTCCGGCGCCACGCCCGCCTCCTCGACTATGCGATGCACGACGGCGTGAACGCCCGGGCCTGGGTATGCCTCGAGGTCGACGCCGGCGGAGACGGGCTCGTCCTCGCCCCGGAGGACGCCACCGGCTTCCGGACGCGCCTGCTCACCCGGATGCCCGAACCGGTCGTCCTCGACCCCGGCACCTGGGAGACGGCCCGTGCCCTTCACCGGCCCGAGGTGTTCGAACTTCTCACCGGAACGACCCTCTACGCAGCCCACAACACAATCCGCCTCTACACCTGGTCCGACGAGGCCTGCTGCCTGCCGGCCGGGGCAACGCGCGCCACGCTCCGCGACGACGAGACCGCCCGGCTGCGCCTCCGCCCGGGCGACGTGCTGCTCTTCGAAGAGGTCCGCGGCGCCGCAACCGGGCTCGAAGCCGACGCCGACCCGGCGCGGCGGCACGCCGTCCGGCTGACCCGCACCGTGCCGGAGGCCGGGGTGGCACCGGACGGGACGCGCACGCCGGGCCCGCTTACCCGCGACCCCGTCACGGACGAGCCGGTCGTGGAGGTCGAATGGGCGGCGGGCGACGCCCTGCCGTTTTCCCTCTGCCTCTCCGCCCGGATCGGCGACCGGTATGAGGAAGACCTGACGGTGGCCCGGGGCAACGTCGTCCTGGCCGACGCCGGCCGGAGCATCGCCACCGAGGCCCTCCCGCTGCCCGAAGCCGCGGCCCGCTATCGCCCGAAGCTGGCCGAACGCGGCCTCACGTACCGCGTGCCGTTCGACGCCGCCGCGGCCGCCGCCCGGCCGGCCGCCGAAGCCGTACGCCAGGAACCGCGGGCCGCCCTGCCGGCCGTGACCCTCACCGGCGGCGGGCTGACCTGGACGCCCCGGCGGGACCTGCTCGCCAGCGGCCGCTTCGCCGCCGAATTCGTCGTCGAAATGGAGGACGACGGCACGGCCCGCCTCCGCTTCGGCGACGGCGTCTACGGGCGCCGGCCGGAAGCCGGGCTCGCCCTGACGGCCACCTACCGGGTCGGAAACGGGCCGGACGGCAACGTGGGGGCCGAGGCCCTCGCCCACGTGGTCACGGCCGCGGGCGGCATCACCCGGGTACGCAATCCCCTTCCCGCCACCGGCGGCACCGCCCCCGAAACACCGGCCCAGGTGAAGCTCTACGCCCCGCAGGCCTTTCGCATCCAGGAACGCGCCGTCACCGAAGCCGACTACGCCGACGTCGCCCGGCGCCACCCCGAAGTGCAGAAGGCCGTCGCCCGGCGACGCTGGACGGGGAGCTGGTTTACCCTCTTCCTGGCCGTCGACCGCACCGGCGGCCGCCCGGTCGACGCCGCCTTCGAAGCCGACCTCCGGGCCTTCCTCGAACGCTTCCGCCTGGCCGGGCAGGACCTCGAAATCGACGGCCCCCGCTTCGTCCCGCTCGACGTGGCCTTCACCGTCTGCGTCGCCCCCGGCTTCTTCCGCGCCGACGTGAAAACCGCCCTCCTCGACGCGCTCTCGGCCCGCGACCTGCCCGACGGACGACGCGGCTTCTTCCACCCGGACCACTTCACCTTCGGACAGCCGGTCTATCTCAGCCGCCTCCTCGCCACGGCGATGGCCGTGCCCGGCGTGCAGTGGATCGACGCCGAGGTGCATCCCGCCAAACCCCACCGCTTCCAGCGCCGGGGCCAGCCCTACCACGGCGAATACGAACAGGGCTTCATCGACATGGGACGCCTCGAAATCGCCCGGCTCGACAACGACTCCAACCGACCCGAAAACGGCAAAATCGAGTTGTTCATGCAAGGAGGGCTGTAAGGATGACCTCGACCCGAAACGAAACGACGTCTCCGACCTGCGGCTGTTGCGAAGAAACGCCGGCAGGGCCCCGGCACGAGAACCGTCCCGGGCTTTCGGCCCTGGCCTACCGCACCGGCACGCACGGCACCATCCTCCGGCGGATGCTCGACCGGATCGGCCGCATCGAACTGCCCGGGGACGGGCATGCCGGCACACGCCCGCTGGCCCGCCTGACCACCCGTTCCCCCGCGGACCCCGCCATCGCCCTCCTCGATGCCTGGGCCGCCGTGGCCGACGTCCTCACCTTCTACCAGGAGCGCATCGCCAACGAGGGGTTCCTCCGCACCGCCACCGAACGACGGTCGCTGCTCGAACTCGCCCGCACCATCGGCTACGAACTCCGGCCCGGCGTGGCCGCGAGCACGTACCTGGCCTTCCACGTGAATGAGGGAGCGGGCGGCCCCGCCCGGGCATCCCTCCCGGCCGGCACGAAGGTTCAGAGCGTCCCGACGGCCTCCGACGAGCAGCCGCAGACCTTCGAGACGACGGAGGATTTCGAGGCCCGCACCGCCTGGAACGCCGTCCGCCCGCGCCGCACCGAGCCCCACCTCCCCGCCTTCGGCGACACCGAGACCTACATCCAGGGCATCACCAGCCGGATCCAGCCCGGCGACTACCTCCTGCTCGTGGGCGACGAGCGCAAGGCGTGGTTCGGCAGCGAGCAATGGGATGTGCGCCAGGTGAAAACCGTCGAACCCGACGCCGAAAAAGACCGCACCCGGCTGACCTGGGAGCCCGGCCTCGGCACCGACGCGGCGCATACGCGCCGCGTGGAACCCGCCACCCGAAACGCCGAACTGTACGTCTTCCGCCGCCGCGCCGCCCTCTTCGGCCACAACGCGCCGGACTGGCGTGCGTTGCCCGAAGAGATCAAGCGCGCCTACTGCACCGAACGCGACGCCGACGGCCGGCCTACCTGTCCGGACTGGCCCGGCTTCGAGATCGACGTCGACGCCGCCCGGCTCGACCTCGACGCCGACTATCCCCAGATCCTCCCCGGCAGCTGGATCGCCCTGGTCGGACCCGCCTACACCGAACTCTACCGTGCCGTCGAGGTGGCTGCCCTCACCCGCACCGACTTTACCCTCTCGACGAAGATCACCCGGGTGACGGTGGATATCCGGGAAAACCTCCGGCGCTTCGGCCTGCGGGAGACGCTGGTGCTGGCCGAGCCCGAACGGCTCGCCTTTGCCGAACGGCCCGTCACCGCTCCCGTCGCGGGGGCCTCCCTCGACGTCGAACCCCCCGCCGCGCATACACGCGGCGACGACCTCTTCTTCGAAGGACAAACGATCCTGGTGCAGGGGCAACCCTCCGGGGCGGAGGTGCCGGAGGAGGACACCCGTATCCACGGCGAGGTGGCCGTCGTCAAGTCCGTCACCGACCATGGAACGCACATGACGGTGGTGCTGGAGAACGCGCTGGCCAACAGCTACCTCCGCGAGACCGTCACCCTCTACGGCAACGTGGTGCCGGCCACGCACGGCGAGACCGTGACGGAGGTGCTCGGCAGCGGCGACGGATCGGTGAGGAACCAGGCCTTCACCCTCGGGAAAACCCCGCTGACGTACGTCTCCGCGGCGACGCCGGACGGCACCGCGAGCACGCTCGAGGTACGGGTGGGCGGGGTACGATGGGAGGAAGTGCCTTCCCTCTACGGCCAGGCGCCGGCGGCGCGGGTCTACACCGTACGGCTCGACGACGCGGCCCGTACCACCCTTACCTTCGGCGACGGCGTGAACGGGGCACGGCTGCCCTCGGGGCAGGAGAACGTCACGGCCACGTACCGCACCGGCCTCGGCCTTGCCGGTGAGGTGCAGGCCGGGCAACTCACCCTGCTGATGACACGCCCCTACGGCATCGACGGCGTGGACAACCCGCTGGCGGCCGCCGGAGCCGCCGATCCCGAGACGACGGACGACGCCCGCCGGAACGCCCCGCGCACCGTCCTCACACTCGACCGCATCGTCTCCCTGCGGGACTTCGAAGACTTCGCGCGGGGCTTCGCCGGCATTGGCAAGGCCCAGGCGACCCGCCTCTTCGGCGGCGAGGCGCACCTGGTGCACCTGACCGTCGCCGACGTCCAGGGCGAGACCGTGGTGTCTCCCCTGCTCGACAACCTCCGCGATGCCATCGACGCCGTACGCGATCCGGCGGCCGTGGTGGTGCTGGCCGGAGCCGCCACCCCTACCTTCCGGCTGGCCGCCACCGTCTGGTACGACCCCGCCTACCGGCCCGAGGACGTCCAGGCCGCCGCCGAGGCCGCCCTCCGCGACGCCTTCGCCGTCGACGCCCGCGACTTCGCCCTGCCCGTCACGGCCTCCGAGGTGCTGCGCGTGCTGCACACCGTCGCGGGCCTCGTCGCCGTCGACCTGGACCGCCTCTACCGCGACGGCGAGGTGCCGGGCCTGGCGCCGGTACTGCCGGCCGCCCGCGCCCGGCGCCTGGGCGACGCCATCCTGCCCGCCGAGTTGCTGCTGCTTCACGAAGACGGCATCGAACTCACCCTCTACCCGGCCTGAATGACAACCGGCCCCCCCCGTGAACGGACCCAACGAAGACCGGCTCTACCAGCTTCTACCCGCCGTCTACCGGGTGCGGGACGCCGAACACGCGGCCGACACCGGCCATGGCGAGCCCCTGCGTGCCCTCCTGCGCCTGATCCAGGAAGAGGCCGACCGCCTCCGCGACGACATCGACGGGCTCTACGAGGACTGGTTCATCGAGACGTGTGCCGAATGGGTCGTCCCCTACCTGGGCGACCTGCTCGGCGTGCGTCACCTTCACCCCATCGAGAGCGCAGGCCTCTTCAGCCTGCGAGCCTTCGTGGCCAACACGCTCCGGTACCGCCGGCGCAAGGGCACCGCCCCCGTGCTCGAACAGCTGGCCCGCGACGTGACGGGCTGGCCCGCCCGCGCCGTCGAGTTCTTCGAGCGCCTGGCTACGACCCAGCACCTCAACCACGTTCGCCTCCACCGCCCCGTGTCTCTGGACCTCCGGTCATCTGCCACGCTGGCCCTGGTCGACGGGCCGTTCGAGACCATCACCCACACGGCCGAGGCCCGCCGCCTGGCCGTGGAACGCGGGCGGTACAACATCCCGAACGTCGGTCTCTTCCTGTGGCGGCTCCAGAGCTACTACCTGACCGCCGCCGCCCCTCGTCCCGTCGCCGACCCGCCGGACGGCCGCTACACGTTCAGCCCGCTCGGCAACGACCTGCCCCTCTTCAACCGCCCCCAGACCGAAACGGAGATCACCCACCTGGCCGAGCCGGTCAACGTGCCGGACCGGCTGCGCCGCCGCACCCTCTACGACGACCTCGACGCCTACCGGCAGGCCCTGCTCACCGGCGGCACCACCGCCCCCGCCTACTTCGGCCCCCAGCCCGTCCTGCAAGTTTTCTTCGACGACCTGGAAGCGGCCCTTCCCCCCGAACAGATCCTGATCTGCGACCTCTCGGGCTGGGACGTGCCGGGCTGGATCCCCCCGGCGGACACCACCGGCTTCGGCGCGAAGGTCAGCGTCGATCCGGAGCGCGGGCGGCTGGCGGTGCTCCAGGGGGTGCCGCTTCCCGCGCGGCTGCGCGTCAGCTATGCCTACGGCTTCGCCGCCGACCTCGGCGGGGGCCCCTACGGCCGCGAGGCCACCCTGGCCTCCCCTGCCGGGACGGACGCCTGGACCGCCACGGTGGCACAGCACGACCCCGCCGCCGGCTTCACCACGCTGGCCGGCGCCCTGGCAGCCTGGGCCGCGAGCAACGCAACCGAAGGTGTGCTCACCATCCTCGACAGTGCGACGTACGCCGAGACGCTCACGATCTCCTTCACGCCGGGCCGGAGCCTCGTCGTGCAGGCGGCGGACGGGCGACGCCCCCACCTCCGCCTCCGGGACGGCAGCGGGCGGGACCTGGCCGACCTGACCGTCGGCGGCGGCACCGACGAGGGCACCACGCTGACGCTCAACGGCCTCCTCATCGAGGGCGGGCTGCACGTCGAGGCGGGCAGCCTCGAACGCCTCACCCTGCTGCACTGCACCCTGGTACCGGGACGCGGGCTGCTCCCCTCGGGCGAGCCGCGCCGCCCCGACCGGCCCGCGCTCACCGTCGCCCCCGGCAACGAACGGCTCGACGTGACCATCACCGCCTCGATCCTCGGCCCGATCCGCATGCCCGAAGCGACCGCCGGCCTGACCGTCACCGACAGCATCGTCCAGTCGCCTCTGGCCGGGGGGGCGGCGACCCGGACGCCGGCCCTCGTCTCGGGCAACCTGAGCCCTTTCCCGGCCCTGACCTCGGCCACCCCCACGGTGCAGGTGCAACTCGGCACGATCACACACACGCTCACCCTGGCCGGCGTACCCTCCACGCTCGCCGAGGCCCGCGACCGGCTCCAGGCCGCCCTGCAGGCAGCGGACCCCGACCCCGCTTTCGCCGGAGCCCGCGTCGTGACGGCCCTCAACCGGCTCATCCTCGTCCCCGGTCGTCCCCTACCCGTCGTCGTGACCACCGCCGGCGACGACCCGACGGCCGACGAACTCCGCCTCACCGGCGACGCCCGCATGGTCGAGGCGCTGCACTCCGCCGGCCTCGCAACGTTCCCCGCTCTCTCCGCCCCCCTGCCGGCCCTCCGCGTGGCGATGAACGACCGCGGGCCGTTCGTCCTCACCCTGGACCCGCCGCCTACCTCGGTCGCCGAGGCACGGGACCGGCTGCACACGGCCCTCCGCAACGCCGACGCCGACCCGGCCTTCGCCGATGCCCTCGTCGCCAACCTCGACGACGCCCTGCTCGTCCTGCCCGGCACCGAAGCGACGACGGTCCTGCTCGGCACCACCCCGGACGACCGCACCACCCTGTTCGAGCTGGCCCTCGACGAAAACCGGCCCGCCCTCGCGGCCGACGATGCCGGCACCACACCGGGACCGGAGAGCCGCTTCATCCGCTCGACCGTCTTCGGCACGGTCTACGTGCGCGCGCTCGGCCTGGCCTCCGAATCCATCTTCACCCACCCCGCGACGGTCGTGCGACGACAGACCGGATGCGCCCGGTTCTGCTCGTTTGCCGAGGGCTCGCGCACCCCCCGCCGCTTCCGGTGCCAGCCCGACCTGGCCCTGGAGGGCCTCGTCGCCGAGACCGAACGCCGGCGCACCCGCGTGCGCCTGACCCCGACCTTCACCGCCACACAGTACGGACAGCCGGGCTATGCGCAGCTCCGCCGCCGCACCGCCGCCGAGATCCGCACCGGCGCCGAGGACGGAGCCGAAATGGGTGCCCTCAACCAGCTCAAGGAAGCCCTCCGCGAGGCCAACCTGCGCACCGCCCTCGACGAATACCTGCGTTTTGGACTGGAATCCGGCATCTTCTTTATCACCTGAGGAAAAAACCATGAAGGGGGACTTCACCCGCTCGACGTTCGACCCCGCCCGGCACTACAGCAGCGTCCGGATGCAGCAGGGCCGCGTCTGGCTCGACGCCGACTGGAACGAGCACCAGGACATCGCCGACCACCTGAGCCGCACCGCGCACGCCGACGTCATCGGACCGCACGGGGCACCCCTGCACGACGCCGGCTTCGGCCTCTCCGTCGACGGCGACGGGGTCCTGCAGATCGGCGCGGGGCGCTACTACGTCGACGGCATCCTGTGCGAGAACGAGGCGCCGGTGCCCGTCACGGCCCAGCCGGACCTGCCCGGCTATGCCCTCCCCGAAGACGCCGGCCTCTACCTGGCCTACCTCGACGTGTGGGAGCGGCACGTCTCGGCCCTCGAAGACGGCCACCTGCGCGAGGTGGCCCTGGGCGGGCCGGACACGACCACCCGTACCCAGGTCCTCCGCCAGGTGAAGCTGCTCCGCGCCGGCGACCCCGGCGACGACCTCCACTGCCTGAGCGAACCCGCCGCCTGGGACACGCTGACGGCCCCGAGCACCGGGCGGCTCTGCGCCCGCGCCGTCCCCGCCGACGCCCCTACCGACCCGTGCATCGTGCCGGAGCAGGGCGGGTTCCGCGGCCTGGAAAACCAGACCTACCGGGTGGAAGTCCACCGCGTCGGGCCCGGCACCGAGCTGGGGCTGAAATGGTCACGGGAGAACGGCTCGGTCGTCTTCGCCTGGCTCGAACAGAACGGGGATGAGCTCACCCTGGCAAGCACGGGACGCGACGAGGTCCTCGGCCTCTCCCCCCTCGACTGGATCGAGCTGACCGACGACGACCGCGAGCGGCGGGGCGAGGCCGGCGTGCTCGTCCAGGTCCTGGGCATCAACGGCCACGTCGTCACCATCGACCCGGGCAGTGCCGTCATCGACCGGGCCGGCTTCGGCACCAACCCGAAGGCGCGGCGGTGGGACATGCCCGGCGGCGAGATCCCCTACACCCCGGCCGGCCCGGCCACCTACATCGACCTCGAAGACGGCATCCAGGTGGCCCTGCTGCCCGGCACCTACCGGGTGGGCGACTACTGGGCGTTCCCGGCACGGACGGCCACGGCAAGCATCGAGTGGCCGGCGGACGACCTCGGCGACCCGGCCTGTGTGACACCGCACGGCATCTACCACCACTACGGCCGCCTCGCCCTCCTCGCCTTCGACGGCACGAGCTGGTCCGTCCTCGCAGACTGCCGCACCTTCTTCCCCCCGCTGACCGAGGTCGCCGCCTTCGCCTACGCCGGGGGAGACGGCCAGGAGGCCCTGCCCGGCGAAACGCTCGCCTACCCGCTGGAAGCCGCCGTGTGCCTCGGGCAACATCCCGTCGAGGGTGCCCGCGTCCGCTTCCGTATCCTCGACGGAACCGGCGGTTCCCTCTCCGGAGGAGGCGCTACGGGCACCGACCTGGTCGTCGAGACCGGGCCGGACGGCCTGGCCGCCTGCACCTGGACGCTCGATCCCGACACGGGCACCCCCCACCAGCGCGTAGAGGCCACCTGGCTCGACGCCGCCGGCGACCCGCGCCACCACCCGATCCGGTACAACGCCAACCTGAGCCTCGCCGCCCGGGTCGGCTACACACCCGCCGAAGACTGCGAACCCCTCTCCGGCACCACGACGGTGCAGGAAGCCCTGGACCGGCTCTGCCTCCTGACGGGCGCGCCCCCCGAACCCGGCATCACCATCCGGGCGGTCGAACTCATGCAGGACGGGCCGCTGCCCAACGACGGGCACCTCGCCCTCAACGACTTCCGGAACGGGTTACGGGTGCTCTGCGACGCCGACATCGACCCGTTCACCGTCTCTTTCTCCTCCGGCGACTTCTCCCGGCAGCGGGCCCGCGCCACGTGCTACGTCACGCTGGAGATGCCGCTGGTGATCGAACGGGCCGCCGGCGGGCCGCTGCTGGCCGGCTACACGCCGCTGGTCCTCCCCCCCGCCGAGGCCTTCGTCGAGGCCAACACCATCGTGTGGCAACCCGCTCCCTCCGCACTCGACTGGGTGGCCGCCGAACTCGACCGGCTGCGCAAGCGCCTGGCAACGCCCGACCTGGAAATCCTGGCCCGCTTCGTGCTGAAAGGACACTTCATCTGGGCCGCCAACGACCCGACCCGCTACCTCGACGGGGAAACCTCCGGCATGGCCGAAGAACCGGGCCTGCGCTTCCCCGGAGGCGACGGCCGCCGCGGCGGCGACTTCGAGATGTGGTTCTGGCTCACCCCGGCCGTCGCCGCCGGCAACCCGGCTATCGACGTCGAACCCGCCGCCCTCGGCTTCGGCAACGTGGCCCTCGGCAGCTCGGCCGAGGCCACGTTCACCCTGGCGAACACCGGCAACGCGGTCCTCACGGTCAGCAGCATCCGAACCACGAACACGCAGTTTGCGGTACAGGCACCGGACGCTCCGTTCGAGATCCCGCCCGGCGGCACGTCCCCGCCCGTCGTGGTCGTCTTCCAGCCAGCCCAGCTCGGCCCCGTCTCGGCGAACGCCGTGATCACCTCCAACGCCGCCAACACGCCGCTGCTGCAGGTGCCGCTCAGCGGCAACGGCTTCATCGACATCGACCTCATCCGGGGCGGCGGGGGCGGCGGAATCATCGGCGGGGGCGGCGTCATCGGGCGCTGACCACCGCCCGGCAGTTCCCTAACGAAAGCACCCGGCCCTTGTGGGCAACCTGCCATGCAGGACACGGATGAGGTGATCCTGTTCACCAGGCCACGATGCCACGCCTGTCTGCGTAGTAGAACAGCAGATCCATGTTACCCGGAGCGTGGCCAAGTTCTCTCAGCAACAACACGACCTGCCCTCGGTGATGAACGGCATGGTTGGCTGCGTGATGTAGCAGCTCACCCAGCGGCATAAAACGTTTCTCGCCCCCGGCTCCCCTGTATTCGACGTTACGTGCCAAATCCTGGTCTTTCAACCCGTCCAAGAATCCACGCATGTAAGCCTCGATCCGCCTCCATGCTTCTATAAGTGATGCAACCGTCGGGTAGTCGTCAACCTCAAGGCGCGGACCACGTTCGGGACCACCACACCGATCCAACCAGCCCCACTCTGTGCTCAAAACGTGAACGAGTGTATTTCTGACGGATCCGTAGCTCCCGGCTACCGAACGCGTGAACTCTTCCGGAGTCAACTGCAAGATCACGCGGAAGAGCCTTTCATTAGCCCAGTAGCTGTAGTCAAAGAGAAGGCGAAGGTCGTTGACGGTCATCGAAATGCTGCCTTTGGGGATTGCCGGATTCAATGCCGAAACGGCTGCCCAATGCACCGGTTCAACGGCAACACACAGTGGCACCCATTTCCACAACGGACGGCTCCTGAGCGCCATGGTTTTGCACACTGCTCTCCATGGCAACCAGAACAAACAGCACAATTTGCTAAGGTAGCGCAGAGACCCCGACGGAGCAACTACCGTCTGCCTGTACGACAGACCGCCAATCCGCCCCGAGTGAACTGAAATACAGTGCCTGTTACATACTATGAAACAAACCGGGCGTCGTCAGGCGACGGCCGCACTCATCTCGAGCATCCGCTCGATGGGCCGGAGGGCGCGCCGGCGCAGCTTCTCGTCCATCGTGATCTCCGGCTGCTCGTGCTTCAGGCAGAGGTACAGCTTTTCGAGGGTGTTCAGGCGCATGTGCGGGCACTGGTTGCAGTTGCACCCGCTCTCGGGCGGCGCCGGGATGAACGTCTTCTCCGGGCTATCCTTCCGCATCTGATGCAGGATGCCCTCCTCCGTCGCCACGATGAACGTGTCGTGCGCGTCCTCGCGGGCAAAGCGGCGGATCTGGCTCGTGGACCCGACGAAGTCGGCATGGCGGAGGACGGCCTCCTCACATTCGGGATGCGCAAGCACCGGTGCGCCGGGATACCGCATCTTGAGGCGAACGAGCTTCTGCTCGCTGAAGGTCTCGTGCACGATGCAGACGCCGTCCCAGAGGACCATGTCGCGGCCCGTCCGTTTCATCAGGAAGCGCCCCAGGTTGCGATCCGGCGCGAAAAGGATCGGCTGGTCTTCGGGAATCTGCCGGATGATGTGTTCGGCGTTGGACGAGGTGCAGATGATGTCGCTCAGGGCCTTGGTGGCCGCCGAGCAGTTGATATAAGAGACGACGACGTGGCCGGGATACCGGGCCTTGAAGGCGGCAAAGGCGTCCGCCGGGCAGGCGTCGGCCAGCGAGCAGCCCGCGTTGAGGTCGGGCAGCAGCACCTTCTTGCCGGGGTTGAGGATCTTGGCCGTCTCGGCCATGAAATGCACGCCGGCGAAGACGATGATGTCGGCGTCCGTCTCGGCGGCCTTGCGCGAGAGGCCCAGCGAATCCCCGATGTAGTCGGCGATGTCCTGGATGTCCGGCTCCTGGTAGTAATGGGCCAGGAGCACGGCGTTCTTCTCGCGCTTGAGCCGCTCGATCTCCTCGAACAGGTCCAGGAACGGGTCGATCTCCTCCTCGACGTATCCGACGGCGGGGTCGAGGACGGGCAGGTCGGTCATGGCGGCCGGGGCTGGGTGGGCAGGTGGTTGGGACGTGTCACGCGCCCGCTTTAACGCGGGATGCCGGGCATCAGGTTTCGCCGCCCCGTCGCCCCCGGGGCATGCCCCGCCTCGGGCCGGCTACTCCGAAGACGATTCCGGGCGTTCGAGGCGAAGCTGGAGCGAGATGCGATGGGAAAAGCCGAGGTCCGAACTGAGGCCGGCGAAGTCCCCGAAGCCGTAGTCGATGCTGAGCTGCCGGATGTGCAGGCCGGTCCCGACCGAGGGCGTCAGGCTGACCCCTTCGTCGAAGAAAACGCGGTTGACGCCGGCCCGGAAGGCGAGCACGCCCTTGTAGAGGAATTCCGTTCCCAGGCGCGGGTGGAAGGACACGTCACCGGCGTTCAGGACGAAGGCCTGCTGCCCGTCGAAGGCCAGGTCCACGTCGAGGCCCAGCGTAAAGCTACTCTCCAGACCGACGGGGACGATGACGCCCGTGCCCAGGCGTGCCACCGGCAGTACGAGTTCCGTTCCCCCCTCCGGGATTGCATCGCCGAACACCTCCTCGATGTTGCGCAGCGCATCCCGGTTCACGCTCCAGCTCTGCAGCATCGTCGAGAGATCCTGCACGTTGACGCCGAAGACGAAGCGTTCTCCCCGGTATTGCAGGCCGGCGTCGAAGCTGTAGCCCCAGGCACTGGCAAAATCCCCGATGTTGCGGCGGATGACCTTGCCGGTCACCCCGAACGAGAACCGTTCCCCCAGGGCACGGGCGTAGCTGAGAAAGAAGGCCAGGTCGGCCGCCGAAAAGCTCGTGAAGTACTGGTCCGGGTTGGGCCGGGGCTGATCACGCTCCGGATCCCAGGCATCGAGCGTGTTCTTGATGTCGTTGACCCCGCTGCGAAAGAACGAGAGGCCGACGTAGGACCGGTCGTTGACGGGAAAGGCGATGCTGCCGTAATCGAAGGAGACGACCCCGGCGAAGCGTTCGGCGTGCATGTAGGCGAGCTCGGGCGCGGCGAGGCGACTCAGCCCCGCCGGGTTCCAGTAGCCGGCCGTGACGTCGCCGGCTACCGCCACGTAGGCCCCGCCCATACCGAGCGCCCGGGCCCCGACCCCGCCCGCCAGAAAGTCGGCCCCGTACTTGGCAATCTTCTGGGCCGGAGCCTCCGGCACCAGCCACAGCAACACCAGCAGCCCGGCCGCCGCGAAGCGGCTCCGCCGCACCCGGTGCCGCGTCGAAAATGCGTTCATGCGCTTGCCCTGTGATGGAAAAACCCGTTCGCGCGCCGAAACAGGCACGAACGCGTTCCGGTGTGGTTAACGTATCGGTCCGTATCGTTTCGGGTCAAGGGCAAAAAGGGGTTCATGAACGGGATCCGGCGCCTACCCCGGGAAAGGCCGCCCCCCATGCTACACGGCCGGGCTCGACGAGACCCAACGGCCTCCGGCAAAGACGTGTTCCTGCCGCCCCGGGCAAAAAAGCACGCCCGTGCCGCGTGACGTTTCCATGAACTCGCCCGAACGCCTTCCCGGGAGGCAGGGATTCCGCCGCCGGTCATATAACTTCGCCGGACCGCTTTCCTCCGAACCACAACCCTGCGTCCCATGAAGCGCGTCATCCTGCGCCGTCACAAGGAAAAGGCCCTGCAGCGGGGCTATCCCTGGGTGTTTGCCAACCAGATCCACCGGATCCACGGCGACCCGGCCGGCGGCGACGTCGTGGAGATCGCCTCGGCCGACGGGCAGGTGCTCGGCCTCGGCCTCTACCACGCCACGTCCCTCATCGCCGTGCGCTTCCTCACCTCGGACGCCACCGCCACGATCGACGCCGCCTTCTTCCGGGAACGGCTCCGCCGCGCGCTCGCCCTGCGGGAGGCGGCCTTCCCCGGTGCCACGCACTACCGGCTCGCCTTCGGCGAGAGCGACGGCCTGCCCGGCACCGTCATCGACCGGTACGGCGACGTGCTGGTGTGGAGCACCCTCTCGCTCGGCATGGAACAGCGCCGCGACCTCCTTCTCGACGCCCTCGAAGACCTCCTCCACCCTACTGCCATCGTCGAGCGGAACGACGTCCCGCTCCGGGCCAAGGACGGGCTGGCCGAAACGAAGGGCGTCCTGCGCGGGCGGTACGAGGGTCCCGTGGAGATCGAGGAGCACGGCGTGCGCTACGCCGTGGACGTGCTCGACGGGCCGAAGACCGGCTTCTTCATCGACCAGCGGCTGCACCGGGCCGCCGTCCGCCCCTTCGCCCGGGACCGGCGCGTGCTCGACGTCTTCAGCGCCGACGGAGGCTTCGGGCTGCAATGTGCGGCCGCCGGCGCCGCGTCGGTCCACCTGCTCGACGTCTCCCAGGCCGCCCTCGACCGCGCCGTCGCCAACGCCACGCGCAATGGCCTGGCCGACCGCCTCACCACGGAACAGGCCGACGCCCTCGACCGCCTCGGCCGGCTGGTGGAAGAAGGCGCCTCCTACGACTTCGTCATCCTCGATCCCCCCGCCTTCGCCAAAAGCCGCCGCCACGTCGAAGAGGCCACGCGCGCCTACCAGCGGATCAACATCAGCGCGCTGCAACTCCTCCCGCCCGGTGGCCTCCTGGCCACGGCATCCTGCTCCCAGGCCATCGGCGAGGGGGACTTCGTGAAGATCATCCAGTACAGTGCCCGCAAGGCGGGTGCCCGGCTGCGTCTGCTCTATCGCGGCACCCAGCCCCCGGACCACCCCGTCCTCGACACCATGCCGGAGACCCACTACCTCAAATTCTACCTCTTCCAGAAGCTGTACGACGAGGTGCCCTGAACGACGGGCGTATGAACACCCCGCACGACGCCGAAACACAGATCCGCAACCCGATCAGAACACATGTCCCCCGAAGGCTCCCCGCCGGGCCATGCGCCCAACCCGGTCGCCACGGCCCCCGAATTTCCCACCCCGGAATCCGCAATCTAGCGGCGCACGCGGAAGCCGAAGACCGGCACGAGCATGTCGGTCCGGGACCGGGCCAGGTCCAGGAGGATCCGGCCGTCGATCTCCTCGAAGGCGGCACTGGCGGCGTACTCCGCTTCTGTTCCGAAGAGATACCGGAGGCCGGCATGTACGGAGGCCCTTGCCGTGCCCTCCCAGGCATCCTCCCACGTGTGCACCACCAGCTCGAAGCCCCCGCCGGCCCCGTAGCTGAGGGCCAGGTCGGTGACCCGCGCGTCCTGGTCGAGGCCCCGGCGGAAGATGACGACGTCGCTCTCCACGTCGATGTGGGTCACGAAATACCGCAGCCCTCCTACCACGTCGACGTAGGGCAGGAACACCCCGCGCGACGGCTGCAGCCGCAGTACGAGGTGCCCCATCAGCACGTTGTTGGTCACCGCCACGTTCAGGGCTTCCAGGGGAAGGGCGAAGTCGCCGGTCAGACCGTCGTCGAGGGGCGAGCGATGCAGGCTGAGGCGGGAGCCGGTGCCGTAGTGGAGGAACCCGACCTCGGAGCCGAGGACGAGGGGCGAGCCCGGCACCCGCCCGCCGAGAAACCCGAGCAGGCCGTACGCATCCCGTTCGAGCCGTTCGTCGAAGGCCCCCTGCGGCACACCCGCCGCGAAGTTGATTTCGGCCCAGACCTCCCCCTGCTCGCGGGATTGTCCCAGGGCCAGGGAGCTCGCAAAAAAGATAGGAAGTGCCGCCAGAACCCATCGTCTCATCGCATCTGCCCTCCGGGAGAGTCCCTCTGCCCATTGTCGTGCCGGCTCGATCGCCATGCCGTCAAATGTATCCATTACACATGTTTAAGGCAAGGCACATCACCGGGCATCCTCACCCCGCCCGCCGCAGCCGTGCCCCGAATGCCCCGTCGATCTCATGCCGGTGGGGCAGCGAGGCGAAGAACCCTTCCGAGGTGACCAGGGCACCGGGCACGAAGGGATGGGCCGGTTCGAGGGTGAAGTCCGGATGTCGTTTCAGGAAGGCCGCGATGCGGGCCTCGTTCTCTTCCGGTTCGATGGTGCACGTGGCGTAGACGAGCAGGCCTCCCGGGCGGACGAGGCGGGCGGCGGCGTCGAGCAGTTCGTCCTGCAGGCGGATCAGCTCGTCGAGGGCTTCGGGGAGGCGGCGCCAGCGCAGGTCGGCGCGCCGGGCGAGGACGCCGAGGCCGGAGCAGGGCGCGTCGAGCAGCACCCGGTCGCCCCGGGGGGCATCGGGCCGGTTGGCGAGGTGGCGCAGATCCACCGCTTCGGTTTCGATCAGGGCCAGCCCTTCGCCCCGGGCGGCTTCGGCCAGGAGGCGCAGGCGCCCGGCGTTCACGTCGAAGGCGAGGAGCCGCCCCTGCCCGCGCATGCGGTCGGCGGCGTAGCGCGCCTTGCCGCCGGGGGCGGCACACACGTCCAGCACGGTTTCTCCGGGCTGCGGGTCCAGCAGGCGCACGACGAGGCCGGCACTCTCGTCCTGCACGGCGCAGCGGCCGTTGTCCAGCAGCCCGGCTGCGCGGACCGGCTGGAGCTGCCCGAGCCGGAGGAAGTCGTCGAGGTAGGGCGACGGCGTCCATGCGACCCCGTGCGCGTCGAGCAGGGCGACGACGGCCGCCCGGTCGGCCCGGGATGAAAGTCGCAGGCCGAAGACGGGGCGGGCATTGTTCCACGCCAGGAGCCGCTCCGTCTCCGCCGTGCCGAAGCGTTCCACCCAGCGCCGCACCATCCAGGTCGGGTGCGAGGCCCGGATGGCCAGATCTTCGACCGGGTCGCCCGTCTGCGGCACGGGGAGCGCGTTCCGGTGCCGGAGCACGGCGCGCAGGAGGCCGTTGACCAGGCCTCCGGCACCGGGCCGCACGAACGCCTTGGCCAGTTCCACGGCCTCATGCACGGCGGCATGCGCCGGGGTGCCGAGGAAGAGCAGGTCGTAGAGGGCAAGGCGAAGGATCTGGCGGAGCGTGGGCTCCATCTTCTGGTAGGGGCCCCGGTAGAAGTGCGCGATCAGGAAGTCCAGCCGGCGCCGCCAGCGGGTGACGCCGGCCACATACTCCGTCACGAGGCGGTCGGCACGCGGATCGGCCTCACCGGCCGCGTCGTCGCCCACGAGCCCGGCAAAGGCACCTCCCACCTCGATCCGGTCGAGCTGCCGGACAGCCCGGCCCCGGGCGGTGCGTTCCAGCGCCGCCGCCTTCCTGCCGGTACGCTTTCGAGCAGCCATACACGCCCAAGGTATCGGGGCGTACCCATCACGTCATACGCCCCCTGCCCTGCAAAACACGCCCCCCGACGGATCAGAGCAGCGCGCGGGCCGCCTCGACGACCCGGTCCACGGTGAAGCCGAGCTTTTCGAACACCACTTTGCCCGGTGCCGAGGCCCCGAAGCGGTCCAGCCCGATGACGTGCCCCCGGGGGCCGACGTAGCGCTCCCAGCCCAGGGTGCGGCCGGCCTCCACCGCCACCCGTGCCGTCACCTCCGGCGGCAGGATGGCCCGGCGATAGTCTTCCGGCTCCCGCTCGAACAGTTCCCAGGAGGGCATGCTGACGACGCGGACGCGATGGCCCAGCCGGCGAAGCCGCTCCGACGCGGCGACGATGAGCGCCACCTCGCTGCCGGTCGCCATCAGGATCAGCTCCGGCTCGTCGTCGTCCGAGAGGATGTAGGCGCCGCGCCGGAGCCCCTCGGCCGGTGCGAGCGTCGTCCGGTCGAGCACCGGCACCCCCTGGCGGGTCAGCGCCAGCGCCGTCGGTCCATCGCGGCGGAGCAGGGCCACACGCCAGGCCTCGGCGGTCTCGGCCGCGTCGGCGGGGCGGATGAACGTGAGGTTGGGGATGAGCCGCAGCGACATGGCGTGCTCGACGGGCTGGTGCGTCGGGCCGTCCTCGCCGAGGCCGATGGAATCGTGCGTGAAGACGTAGACGACCGGCAGGTGCATGAGCGCACTCAGGCGCAGGGCCGGGCGCATGTAGTCGCTGAAGACGAGGAAGGTGCCGCAGTACGGGCGGAGGCCGCCATGCAGGGCGATCCCGTTGCAGATGGCCGCCATGGCGTGTTCCCGCACCCCGAAGCGCAGGTAGCTGCCCGACGGCTGGTCTTTCTGGAAGTCCGTGCGTCCTTTGATGAACGTGTTGTTCGAGGGCGTCAGGTCGGCCGAGCCCCCGATGAGGTTGGGCAGCTTCGCGCCCAGGGCCGCCAGGACCGCCCCGCTGGCCTTGCGGGTGGCCACCGAGGTGCCCGGCTCGAACACGGGCAGGTCCGCGTCCCAGTCCTCGGGCAGGCGCCCATCGAGCCAGGCCCGGAAGGCGGCGGCCTCGTCCGGGTAGGCCCCGGCGTACCGCTCCAGCAGGGCCTGCCAGGCCTCCTGCGCCGCCCGTCCCCGTTCGACGGCTTCTCCCAGGTGTTCATAGACCTCGCCGGGCACGAAGAACGCCGGTTCCTCCGGCCAGCCGAGCGCACGCTTCGTCAGGCGCACCTCCTCCTCGCCCAGGGGTGCCCCGTGCGCCTCGGCCGTGTCCTGCTTGTTCGGGCTGCCGTAGCCGATGTGCGTGTGCGTGATGATGAGCGAGGGGCGGCTCGCGTCGGACCGGGCGGTCTCCAGTGCCCGGGCCACCGCCTCCAGGTCGTTGCCGTCGGGGACGTCGAGCACCTGCCAGCCATAGGCTTCGAAACGCCGCCCCACGTCTTCCGTGAACGCCAGGTCGGTGCTTCCGTCGATGGAAATCTCGTTGTCGTCGTAGAGGTAGATGAGCTTGCCCAGGCCCAGGTGGCCTGCCAGGGAGGCCGCCTCGTGCGAGATGCCTTCCATCAGATCCCCGTCCGAGACGATGCCGTAGGTATAGTGATCGACGACGGGAAAGTCCGGGCGGTTGAAGCGGGCGGCCAGAAAGCGCTCGGCGATCGCCATGCCGACCCCGTTGGCAAACCCCTGCCCGAGCGGCCCCGTGGTCGTCTCCACCCCCGGCGTGAGGAAGTTCTCCGGATGTCCGGGCGTCCTCGACCCCCACTGGCGGAAACGCTTGAGCTCCTCCATCGGAAGGTCATAGCCCGTCAGGTGCAACAGGGCGTAGAGCAGCATCGAGCCGTGCCCCGCCGACAGGACGAACCGGTCCCGGTCCGGCCAGGCGGGGTCCTTCGGGTTGTGTTTCAGGAAATGGTGCCAGAGTACATAGGCCGGGGCCGCCATCCCCATCGGCATGCCGGGATGGCCGCTGTTGGCCTGCTGCACCGCATCGACGGCCAGAAAACGGATGGTGTTGATGCTGCGTTGCGCCAGTTCGGTTGCCAAGGCACGATCCACCGCAGAGGAAGCCTGTGTCATGGGCCGGAGGAAATTCATATTATGATATGATCACGCGGGTTAGGGGTGTGCAAAGTTACGACATCGCCGGCCCGGAAAACGGGCCGAACGGGTAAAAAATTGGAAAAGCCGGACGGCGCCCCGGCGTGGCCGTCGTGCGCCAGGGCCCTCCGAGCCACGGACCACGCGCCTCCTGCCTCCCGGTCCGGACCGGATGTCGCATGCCGGAGCGGCGGGCCCCCCGCTTCAAACCGCCGGGCTCCTCACGGGGTCCCGGCGGCCGAGGCGATGAGGTGGTTCAGGCAGGTCGTGCTGCGCGCTGCGGGATCCACCACGCGCCCGTTGATCATGACCGCCGGCACGCCGCGCAGCCCGATCGCGGCCAGTTCTTCGCGGATACGCCGGATCTGGTCGAGGTGCATCCCCCGTTCCACCCGGGCCTGAAACCGATCCGGATCCATCCCCAGCCCGGCTGCCAGCGTGCGAAGCCGGTTCATGTCCAGCCCCCCCTGCTGCTGGTGCGCGAACTGGGCATCGATCATCTCGAAGTATTTCCCTTCCTGCGCCGCAACGTACAGCGCCTCGGTCTGCAACATGGACTGGGGAAAGACGACGAAGGGAATCAGGTAGAAGCGGGCCCGTTCGCGGTTGGCCTCCACGACCTGCTTCATCACCGGGTGCAGGGCCTTGCAGTGCGGGCAGTTCGGGTCGAAGAACTCGATCACCGTGACGGGGGCCTCCAGGTTGCCCTGGTAGGGATCCCCGATGCTGAAGAAGCGGTCGTAGTCCGCCACGGGTGGGATCTCCTCGCTGTACCGGCATTCCGCCCCGGGACGGGCGGTGTTCGCCGCGGCGGTGGCCGGCGGGGTCTCCGCCGCCGCGACCGCCGGGGTGCCCGGTGCGGGCAGGCTCTTGAAGTAGACCACGTCGGCCACGGCCACGAGGAGCAGCACGATCCCCAGGGCGGCATACAGGCGCGGTTCACCGGGGCGATGGCGCGTCACCATGCCCCGTAGTCCCGCCGGAAGCCGCACCATCTCCCCCACCTGCACGGCGAACATCGCCGCCACCGTCAGGGCGGACATCAGGCACAGCAGGCAGAACTCGCCGATCTGCACGGACTGCACGTAGAGCAGGTAGGCGGAGTACGCAAAGCCGAAGAAAAGAAGCACCGCCCGCGCCTGTTTGATCTTTGCACGCCACCCGTCGCCGACGAAGACCACCGCCGCACTCATCCAGGCCACGAGCACGTAGAAGAGCAACCCCCAGACCACGTTCGAGACGCCGAAGACCTTGCCGGCGTCGCTCTGCACCACCGCCTCGCAGTCGAACGTGGGGTCGGGCGCGGAGAAGCCCAGGCACCCCCGGTCGAAGCCGCGCTCGGTCTGGAGCCAGAGGTGCACGACGACCAGCAGGCCGAAGAGGGCCAGCCCGTAGAGCAGCCGGTCGGTCAGGGGACGGTAGGGAGCGAAACGCAAAGCAGGGGTGTTCATCGAACCTCAGGTCATCAGCATGCGGAGGAACCTCAGGCAACCAAGATAGAGAAAACGGGGAACATGACGAAAGGCACCCCGGCCGCGCGCCCGCGAAGCGACGCGGCACGCCGCCCCGGTCACGGACCGCAACCACGGGCCTTTCTGGAATTTCGCGTGATCTCGCCACAGGCGGCGCGTTTTTTCCGGTAGATGCCTACCTTAGCCTGCATATCCGCTTCCAGATCGAAGATGGCACGTCGACACCGGTTCGAGCGTTCGTTCGACTTCGCCCGGGGACTCTACCCGCACACCCGCCGGCTCTTCGAGCAACATTTCAACTGGCAGCTTACGGGGCGCTGGATGTTCTATTCGGCCCTGGTCGGGGTGCTGGGGGCGCTGGGAGCGTTGATCTTCGCCACGCTGGTCCAGACGGCGAGTGACGTCTTCCTGCTCGACCTGGCAGGCTACCGGATGCCGATGCCGGGCGGTGAGGGGCCGCCGGGCGAAGCCTTCGACCTGCAGGCGGCCCTGCATCCGGCCCGGCGGTGGCTGCTCTTTCTGATTCCCACGCTGGGCGGGCTCGTCTCCGGCTGGCTGGTTTTCACGTTTGCCCCGGAGGCCGAGGGTCACGGCACCGACGCCGTCATCCGGGCTTTCCACCGGGGCAAGGGACTCATCGGCTGGCGGGTGCCTGTGGTGAAAGCGCTGGCTTCGGCGGTGACCATCGGGACGGGCGGCAGCGCCGGGCGTGAGGGCCCCATCGCCCAGATCGGCGCGGCGCTCGGAAGCCTGCTGGCCCGGCGGCTCGGCCTGAGCGAACGCGAGCGCCGCATCCTGCTCATCGCCGGCATCGCCGCCGGCGTCGGCAGCATCTTCCGTTCCCCCCTGGGTGGGGCCTTCTTCGCCGTCGAGGTCCTCTACCGGCAGGACCTTGAAACCGAGGGCCTGATGCCGTCGGTGGTGGCCGCCATCACCGGCTACTCGATCTTCTCCACCGTCGAGAGCTCCGCCACCGTCTTCACCGTTCCGAGTTTCACCTTCGTCAACCCGCTCGAGCTGGTGCCACTGATCGTGTTCGCCCTGCTCTGCGCGGCCGTCGGCATCCTGTACGTGGACATCTTCTACGGCACGAAGCGGGTCGTCTTCGACCGGATGAAGCTGCCGCCGCACCTCAAGCCGGCCGTCGGCGGGCTCCTGGTGGGGACCATCGCCTTCTGGTTCCCGGCCGTCCTGGGCTCGAGCTACGGCTGGCTCCAGCAGGCCATGTACGGCAACCTGCCGCTCGCGGTGATGGCCCTGCTGGCCCTGGCGAAGATCTTCGCCACGTCGTTCACGATCGGTTCCGGCGGCTCGGGGGGCGTCTTCGCCCCGTCGCTCGTCATCGGGGGGATGCTCGGCGGCCTCTTCGGCGAGGGGCTGCACACCCTGCTGCCGGGTCTGGTCCGGCAACCGGAGGCCTACGTCATGATCGGCATGGCGACGTTCTTCACCGGCGTGGCCAACGTCCCGATTTCGACGACCATCATGATCTCCGAGCTGACCGGGAGCTACCGCCTGCTCGTTCCCCTGATCTTCGCCGGGGTGATCGTCCACCTGCTCGTGCGGCGCTGGAGCCTCTACACACAACAGGTCGACACGTACAACGACTCGCCCGCCCACCGGGCCGACCTCACGCCGAACCTGCTGGACGACCTCAAGGTCCGGAACGTCATCACCTATCCGGTTCATTACCACGTGCTCGACCCGGCCACCACGCTCGACGAGATCCTGAGCGTCTTCACCCGGACGCGCGAGGTGGTCCTGCCCGTACGTTCGGCGCATCCCGAACGCGAAGGGCCCTACCGGGGCCTCGTGCTGCTCGACGACCTCCAGTCGCTCCTGCAGTCCGAAGACATGATGCGGCGCTTTGTCGTGGCGGCCGACGTGCAGGTGCCCTTCGCGGCCGTCCACCTCGACGACAGCCTGACGACGGTGCTGGAAGTGTTCAACCGGACGGGCTACCCGGAGCTCCCCGTCCTGGACGAACAGGGGCGGATCACCGGCTTCATCCGGCAGGGACAGTTGATCACCGAATACCACCGGGCGTACCTTCGCCATGAGCAGGAGAGCCTCCCGACATCCCCATGAACTTCCCCATCGAACTGGAGAACGAGGTTGTCGCCCGGGTGCTGCTGATCGTGGTCACCCTGGCGGCGCTCTACGTGCTCACCCGGCTGGCCCAGCGGCTGGCCCGGCGGTACGTGACCGACCCGGCGCGGCTCTACAGCACCACGAAAACGATACGCCGCACCGCCGGCATCACGGCCATCGTGCTGGTGATCCTCCTGCTCTCCCCCGACGTGCGGGGCCTGCTCACCGTGCTGACCGTCATCGGCGCCGGGCTGGCCATCGCCCTGCGCGAGGCCCTGCTCAGCTTCGCCGGCTGGTTCCGCATCACCTTCCTAACCCCCTTCAAGATCGGCGACCGCATCGAGATCAACGGCGTCCGCGGCGACGTGATCGACGTCCGGGTCCTGCGCACGACGCTCATGGAGATCGGCGGCTGGGTGGATGCCGACCAGAGCACCGGCCGCATCGTCCACATCCCCAACAGCTGGATCTTCGAACACGCCCTGTACAATTACACACGCGGCTTCCGCTTCATCTGGAACGAGCTCTCCGTCACGGTCACGTTTCGGAGCGACTGGCAGGCCGCGCACGACATCCTGCTGCGCCTGGCGAACATCTCGGCCGAGATCGTCGAGCAGCAGGCGTCCCGTGAGATCCGCCAGATGTCGGGCGAATACCTGATCCACTACGGCATCCTCTCGCCGTTCGTCTACGTGCGGATCGTCGAGAACGGGATCCGGCTGACACTGCGCTACCTGTGCGAGGCCCGCAAGCGCCGGGGCACCGAGCACGCCCTGACGATCTCGATGCTGGAGGAGTTCAAACGGCACGGGGGCATCGAGCTGGCCTACCCCACCCTGGGCATCTCGAAGGGCGACACCCCGCAGTTCGGCCCCCTGCCCACATCTCCACAGAAACCACGACCCGACGAGAAGGCCGGATGAGGCTCTGACCGCTGGCGACGCCGCCACCGCCCAGTCCGCTACCCCTCCGTCGCTTCGCGACACCTCCCCTTCGCATGGGGAGGATTTTGTGCGCCGCATAGGTGACGCCAGACCCTTCCCCCTGGCCGCAGGCCGCACAGGGGGACGTGCCCCGAAGGGGGGATGGGGGTGCCCACCACCGTGGGCTTGCGTCGTGCGGAACGACGCATTATCTTGGGTGCCATGCAACGCACGCCGGTCCATACGTCCCCGGACGCCCGTCTGTGGTGGTGGTCCCCTGCTCAGGCAGTGGGTCGCACGGGGAGGTATGTACCGTAGTGCAGCCGCGCCCGGCTTCGACGCTGACCCACTGCCCCTCCGCAGTGGGTTTTTTGTTTTATCCACGTTTTTCGGACGCGTACACCTCCGAGACGCCCGATGCCCGACCTGCTCACGTTCGACGACTTCCTCAGCCTGGTGGAACGCCAGCGTGCCCGGGGCACACGACGGTTCGTGCTGCCCGTCTCCCGGCGCCGGAGCGCCGACCTGCTGACCCCGGTCGCGGCGTTCCTGGCCCTGCGCCGGGCCGGCCGTTTCGGCTTCCTGCTCGAGAGCGTGGAAGGCGGGGAGAAACTGGCGCGGTACTCGTTCCTGGGCAAAGACCCGTTCCGCATCGTCCGCGCCCGCGGCATGGAAGTCTCGATCGAGGAGGCCCGCCGAACGGAGGCACGGCGTGGAAGCATCTTCGCGGTCCTCCAGGAAATGCTCGACCGGTACGAGGAGGTCAAGGTGCCGGGCCTGCCCCGGTTCTCGTGCGGGGCCGTGGGCTACATGGGCTACGACACCGTGCGGCTGATCGAGCGGCTGGAACACCCCCCGCCCGACGACCTGGGCCTGCCCGACGCCGTCTGGTGCTTCTACGACACCCTGGCTGCCTTCGACCACGTCAAGCACCAGCTCGTGCTCATGGCGAGCGTCTTCGTCGACCCGGACACGGACCTGCGCCGGGCCTACCACGAGGCCACCACGCGCCTCGACCGGCTGGAGGACGACCTCCTCCGCACCCCGCTACCGGTCCCGGAGCCCGTCCACCTGGACCTGGCCGCCATGACCTCGAACGTCGGCCGGGACGACTTCGAGGCCGCCATCGAGAAGGCCCGGCACTACATCTACGAGGGTGACATCTTCCAGGTCGTCCTCTCGCAGCGCTTCGCCACCCCGTTCTCCGGTGATCCGTTCAACCTGTACCGGGCCCTGCGCCAGGTCAACCCCTCGCCGTACCTCTTTTACCTGGACCTGGGCGACTTTGCCCTGGCCGGCTCGTCGCCGGAGGTGCTCGTGCGGGTGGAAGACGGGCGCGCCGAGGTCCTGCCCATCGCCGGGACACGCCCCCGCGGCGCCTCGGAGGAAGAGGACCGGCGGCTGGAGGCAGAACTGCTGGCCGACCCGAAGGAACGCGCCGAACACCTGATGCTCGTCGACCTCGGGCGCAACGACCTGGGGCGCGTCTGCCGCCTCGGCTCGGTGCGGGTGGACCGTTACGCGTTCGTCGAGCGGTACTCGCACGTGATGCACATCGTCTCGTCCGTCTCCGGCCTGCTCGCCGAGCGACATGGCGCGCGGCGCACCCCCGCCGCGATGGAGGTGCTGGCCGCCTGCTTCCCCGCCGGCACCGTCAGCGGCGCCCCGAAGGTCCGCGCCATGGAGATCATCGACGAACTCGAACCCACCCGGCGGGGTATCTATGCCGGCGCCGCCGGCTACGTCGACTTCTCCGGCAACCTGGACACCTGCATCACCATCCGCACCATGCTCATCCGGGCCGGGACGGTCTACGTGCAGGCCGGCGCCGGCATCGTGGCCGACAGCGACCCCGCCCGCGAGTTCGAGGAAACGGTCAACAAGGCCCGCGCCCTCCACCAGGCCATGCGTGTCGCCGCCGAAGAACTGCTCTGACCCCCGCCCCGAAGCAATTACATGAATCTTTCCGAAACAAACCTGTCCTGCCCGTAGGGACAATCCTTACCTTTTCGCCGATTTTCCTCAGGCCAACCGAGAACCACGATGGGACTGAAAGAAGCGTTGCTCAAGAAGGGATGGGCCGGACGAACCCTCTCGCGCCAGGAAACCGTCGAGCGGCTCAACCCCCTCATCCGCCGCCTCTACGAGGTCATGCACGCCTACCTCTACGCCGAGCAGTACCTGGCGGACCGCGAAGTCGCAGCCTCCTTTGCGGCCCCGATGAAGATCCTCCGGGCCGACATCGGCAAGCTGAGCGAGACCGTCTTCAGCTGCGGCGGCGTCGCCTACAACGGCACCGACCTCGAGACGAGCGACTTCGACCTGGGGCGCACCGACGAGGCCATCCTCTTCAACTTGCTCGAGGCCGAAGAGGGCTTCTTCGAGGCGCTGGAAGCCGAGAAGGAAGTCGAGCACCAGATGCGCACGCGGGCCATCCTGGACGTGCTCCGGGCGAACAGCCGCAGCCGTCTCGAACTGCTCCGACGCCACACGGCCGCCCGCCGCCGCCCGGCCCCCTCCGCGACCTGACCGGCAAACCCATGACGGAAACGACGACCCAACCCGTTCCCGCCGAAAAGACGGCCGCACCGACCCGGCACGTGGTCGTCTCCGGCATCCAGCCCTCGGGGACGCTCCACCTGGGCAACTATTTCGGGGCGCTGCGCCAGCACATCGCCCTGCACACGCAGTACGAGGCCTACTACTTCATCGTCAACTACCACGCGCTGACCTCGCTCCGCGACGCCGACGCCCTGCGCCGGTACTCCCTCGACGTGGCGCTCGACTACCTGGCCCTCGGCTTCGATCCGACCCGGGCCAGCCTGTTCCTCCAGAGCGACGTGCCGCAGGTGACCGAGCTGGCCTGGATCTTCTACAACCTGACGCCCGTCTCCCAGCTCGAAAAGGGCGTCTCCTACAAGGACAAGGTGGCGCAGGGCCTGCCGGCCAACGCCGGCCTGTTCAACTACCCGGTCCTCCAGGCCGCCGACATCCTGATCTACGGCGGCACGCTCGTCCCCGTGGGCGCCGACCAGAAGCAGCACATCGAGATCACGCGCGACCTCGCTGGCCGCTTCAACCAGACCTTCTGCCCCGAGGACGACCCGCTCTTCCCCCTCCCCGAGCCCTACATCCTCGACGACGTCGCCGTCGTCCCGGGCCTCGACGGGCGGAAGATGTCCAAGAGCTATGGCAATACCATCGGCATCTTCGACGAGGGCAAGGCGCTCAAGAAAAAGGTGATGAGCATCGTCACCGACTCGACGCCCCTCGAAGCGCCGAAAGACCCGGAGCGCTGTAACGTGTTCGCCCTGATCCGCCTCTTCGCCGACGACGAGACGCGCGAGCGCATCGCCGCCGCCTACCGCGCCGGCGGCTACGGCTACGGCCATGCCAAACAGGAGCTCTACCGGCTGATCATGGACCACTTCGCCGAAGCCCGCGAGCGCCGCCGCGAGCTCGAAAAGCACCCGGACGACGTGATGGACATCCTCCGCGAAGGCGGTCGCAAGGGGCGCGAAAAGGCCGAATCCATCATGGAAAAGGTGCGCGAACGCGTGGGCCTGATCACGACGTACGACCGAACGGGATGGTGAGGGTGGCCTGGTGATGGGGTGCGTGGATGACGATGAGAAAAGGACGTCAAACGCCAAGGTGATGGCCACTCACGTCAACACGAAGCACCACCCATAAATCCCCCCACCCACCACCCACCCACACCCACCCAAACACCCAAACACCCAAACACCCAAACACAACCCCCCCCCATGATCCTCGTCATCGACAACTACGACTCGTTCACCTACAACCTGGTGCACCTGGTGGCGCGCGAGGAGGACGAGGTCCGGGTCGTGCGGAACGACGCCCTGACCGTCGAGGACGTGCGGGCCATGCAGCCGGACGGCATCCTGATCTCGCCGGGTCCGGGTCGTCCCGCCGACGCCGGCATCACGGAGGCCCTCATCCGCGAGCTGGGCGCCGAGACGCCGATCCTGGGGGTGTGCCTGGGCCACCAGGCCATCGGCGAGGTCTTCGGCGGGCGGGTCGTCCATGCGCCGGCGCTCATGCACGGCAAGACGAGCACCATCCGCCACGACGGCCGCACCATCTTCGCCGGCCTGTCGCAGCCCTTCACCGCCACCCGCTACCACTCGCTCGTGGTCGACCGGGCCACGCTCCCGGAGGTGCTGGAGGTCTCGGCCGAGACGGCCGACGGGGTCATCATGGGCCTGCGCCACCGCAGCCTGCCCATCGAGGGTATCCAGTTTCACCCGGAGAGCGTGATCACCGTCGAGGGTCCCCGCCTCGTCGCCAACTGGCTGCAGCGCGTGGCCGAGCACGCCGCACACAGAACCGCCGCACACGAAGGATGAAGACGTTTCTCAGGACGATCGCCGAACAGGGCACCCTCAGCCGGGAGGAGGCCGAGGCGGCCATGCACCTGATGATGCGGGGCGAGGCGGCTCCGGAGGAGATGGCCGGCTTGCTGCTGGGCCTGCGGGCCCGGGGCGAGACGCTCGACGAGCTCGCCGGCTTCACCCGGGTGATGCGCGCCTACGCCGTCCCGGTCGTGCTGGACGACCCGCACGCCATCGACGTCGTGGGCACCGGGGGCGACGGCCGCGGGACGTTCAACATCTCCACGGCGGCGGCGTTCGTCTGTGCCGGCGCCGGCGTGACCGTCGCCAAGCACGGCAACCGCTCGGTCTCGTCGAAGTGCGGCTCGGCCGACGTGCTGGCCGCCCTCGGGGTCCGCACCGAACTGGGCAAGGAAGGGGTGGAGCGTTGCCTGCGCGAGGCCGGGATCGCGTTCCTGTTCGCCCCGCTGTTTCACCCGGCCGTGCGCCACGTGATGCCCGTGCGGCGGGCCCTCGGCGTGCGCACCTTCTTCAACATCCTGGGGCCGCTGTGCAACCCCGCCGGGGTGCGACGCTACCTCGTCGGGGCCTTCAGCGAGGCGGTGGCCCGGCAGATGGCGGCCATCCTGGCCCACCTGGGCGCCGACTACGCCCTGACCGTCCACGCCGCCGACGGCCTCGACGAGCTCTCGCTCTCGGCCCCCACGACGGTCTTCGCCTACGACGCCGCCCGGGCCACCGGACCGGACGACATCGCCACGTGGACCGTCACGCCCGAGGCGCACGGCCTCGCACGCGTGCCGCTCGAGGCCCTCGCCGGCGGCGACGCCGGTGAGAACGCCGCCCTCATCCGCGCCGTGCTCGACGGCCGCCCCGGCTCCCATCGCGACGTGGTCCTCCTGAATGCGGCCTACGCCCTGCTCGCCAGCGGCCGCTTTGCCTCGCTGGAGGCCTGCTTCGAGGCCGCCCGGGAAAGCCTCGACAGCGGCGCCGCCCGCGCCCGCCTCGACGCCCTCGTCGAAGTTTCGAACGCAGGCTAACCCGACGAAACCCGCAACGCCACCTTCAAAGCCACAATCCCCAACCCGCACTCCGCAATCCGACGTGTCCACCCTCCTCGACCAGATCGTCGCCGCCACGCGGGAGGTGATCCAGCGCCGCCGGGCCGAGGTGCCGCCGGCCGAACTCGAAGCCTCGCCGTTCTTCCACGGCCCCACCCTGTCGCTGGAACGGGCGCTTCGTCGCGAGCACCTGGCCGTCATCGCCGAGATCAAGAAAGCCTCGCCCTCGCGCGGGGTGATCCGTCCCGACTTCGACGTGGCCGACCTGGCCCGGCAGTACAAGGCCGCCGGGGCCGACGCCGTCTCGGTGCTGACCGAGCCGGCCTTCTTCCAGGGATCCCCGGAGCACCTGGCCCTCGCCCGCCGGACGATCGACCTGCCGCTGCTCCGCAAGGACTTCATCCTCGACCCCTACCAGCTCGTCGAGGCCCGGGCCCTGGGCGCCGACGCCGTGCTCCTGATCGCCGCCGTGCTCGAGCGCGACCGGCTTCACGACCTGCACCAGGCCGCCACCGAACTCGGGCTCTCGTGCCTCGTCGAAGTCCACGACCTCGCCGAACTCGACCGCATCGACTTCGACCAGGTGCGCATCCTCGGGGTGAACAACCGCAACCTCCGCACCTTCGCGGTGAACGTCGACCACGCGCTGGAGGTCTTCGCCCACGTGCCGGAAGGCATCGTGCGCGTGGCCGAGAGCGGGCTGCGCAGCGGCCGGGAGCTGGCCTACCTGCGCGCCCACGGTGTCGACGCCGTCCTCATCGGCGAGACGCTGATGCGGGCCCCCGCGCCCGGTGACAAGCTCCGCGCCCTGCGGGCGGAGGCCGAGACGCACCGCCGCCCGCCCCAACCAGCCCGCCCCTGACTTTCCCCATGACCACCCGTCTCAAGATCTGCGGCCTCACCAACCTGGCCGACGCCCGCTACTGCGCGGCGGCAGGGGCCGACTACCTCGGCTTCATTCAGTACGAAGGCAGCCCCCGCTACGTCGACCCGGCGACCGCCCGGGAGATCATCGGCTGGGTGTACGGGGCCCAGGCGGTGGGCGTCTTCGTGAACGCGGATGCCGACACGATCAACCGCACCGCCGAGGACACCGGATTCGCCCTGGTGCAGCTCCACGGCGAGGAGCCGCCCGAGGTGTGCGCCGCCGTCGAACGACCCGTCATCAAGGCCCTGCACGTCGGCTCGGCCACGACCGTGGACGACCTGCGCCGCCTGATGGAGCGCTACGCCCCGCACGTGGCCTACTTCCTCCTGGACACCCGCAGCCACCGCGCCCGGGGCGGCACCGGCGAGCGGTTCGACTGGGACCGGGCCGCCCCCCTCACCAAAGACTACCCGGTCTTCCTCGCCGGCGGCATCGACGCCACGAACGTGGCCGAAGCCGTGGCCCGCGTGGCCCCCTTTGCCGTCGACCTCTCCAGCAGCCTCGAAGCCGAACCCGGACGGAAGGACTTCGACAAGCTCGCGGCCTTCTTCGAAGCCTGGGATGCCCTTGCACGTTCAACGTCTTAACGTTCAACGTTTCACGTTTTTAACGCTCAACGTTTCACGTATAACGCCTCATGCCCGACCCCGCACCCGCTCCGGCATCCCCCTATCTCGCGCCCGACGCCACCGGGCACTTCGGCCCGTACGGCGGGACGTTCGTACCGGAGATCCTGATCCCGGCGCTCGAAGAACTCAAGGCTGCCTATGCCGAAGCGCGGCAGGACCCCGGCTTCGAAGCGGAGTACCGGGCGCTGCTGCGCGACTACGTGGGGCGGCCGACCCCGCTCACCCGGGCCGAGCGCCTAGGCGAGGCCCTGGGTGGGCTGCGCGTCTACCTGAAACGCGAGGACCTCTGCCACACCGGCGCGCACAAGATCAACAACACCATCGGGCAGGTCCTCCTGGCCCTGCGGATGGGCAAGACGCGCATCATCGCCGAGACGGGCGCCGGGCAGCACGGCGTGGCCACCGCCACCGTCTGCGCCCGCTTCGGCCTGAAGTGCGTGGTGTACATGGGTGAAGAGGACACGCACCGGCAACAGCTCAACGTGCGGCGGATGCAGCTCCTCGGCGCCGAGGTGCGGCCGGTCACGAGCGGCACGCGGACGCTCAAGGACGCCACGAACGAGGCCATCCGCGACTGGGTCACCAACGTCCGGGACACGTTCTACATCATCGGCTCGGTCGTCGGCCCCCATCCGTATCCGATGATGGTGCGCGACTTCCAGCGGATCATCGGGGAGGAGACCCGGCGGCAGCTCCTGGAGCAGGAGGGCCGGGAAACGCCGGATGCCCTCGTGGCCTGTGTGGGTGGCGGCTCGAATGCCATCGGCCTGTTCCACCCGTTCCTCGACGATGCGGGCGTCCGGCTCTACGGGGTGGAAGCCGCCGGCGAGGGCCTCGACGGTCGCCACGCCGCCACGCTCACCCGCGGCCGGCCCGGCATCCTGCACGGTGCCATGAGCTACCTCTTGCAGGACGAGGAAGGACAGGTCGCCTGTGCCCACTCCATCTCGGCGGGGCTGGACTACCCCGGCGTTGGCCCCGAACACGCCTACCTGAAGGACACGGGCCGCGTGCAGTACCGCACCGCCACCGACGCCGAGGCCCTCGAAGGCGTGAAGCTGCTGAGCCGCACCGAGGGCATTATCCCGGCACTCGAGACGGCCCACGCCGTCGCCCTCCTGCCCGCCCTCGCCCGCGAGCTGCCCCGCGACGCCGTCGTGGTGCTGGGCTGCTCCGGCCGCGGGGACAAGGACATGGGCACCATCGCCGCCCGCCTGAGCGAAACCTGCAACCCCTGACCCGACCCGCATGTCCCGCCTGCACGACACGTTTGCCCGCCTCCGTGAGCGAAAGGAAAAGGCGCTGGGGCTCTTCCTGACGAGCGGCTTTCCCGAACCGGACGCCACGCTGCCGATCCTGCAGGCCCTCGACGAGGCCGGAGCCGACTTCATCGAACTCGGCATGCCCTTCAGCGACCCGCTGGCCGAAGGCCTGCCCATCCAGCGGTCGAGCGAGCGGGCGCTCCGCCATGGCATCACGATGGAAGCGACGCTCCGGACGGCGGCGGCCTTCCGCGCCGCGAGCGAGACGCCGCTGCTCCTGATGGGCTACGCGAACCCGGTCTACCGCTACGGCGTGCGGGCCTTCTGCCGCCGCGCCGCCGGGGCGGGCGTGGACGGCCTCATCCTGCCCGACCTGCCCCCGGAGGAGCGCGGTCTCGTCGCCACCGAAGCCGCCGACGCCGGCCTCGACCTGATCCACCTCATCGCCCCGAACACCCCGGACGAACGCATCGAAGCCATCGACCGGATCACGACCGGCTTCGTCTATGCGGTCTCCATCACGGGCCTGACCGGCACCGGCCTCGGCGCCCATGACGCCGTAGCCGCCTACCTCGAACGTGCCCGCCGGCACGTCACGCTCAACCCGCTGCTCGTCGGCTTCGGCATCCGAACGCACGAGGACGCCGTCCGCCTGACGCGCCACACCGACGGCTTCATCGTCGGCTCGGCCCTGATCACCCTGGCCGAACGCCTGTGGGACGACCCCGCCCGCACGGAAACCGAGCGGCTCGACGCCGTCCGGGCGTTCGTCCGCTCCCTCAAACACGGCACCCCGGTACCGGGCTGACCGCCTCCGGAAACCGGGCCGCGGGCGATCCCCCCGCCGGTGCCGGAAGAACACCGCCCTGCGGGCAACTCGGACCCGGCGAAGGTGTCAAAGAAGCCGGCGGCGCCGGCAACCGAACGCCCCCGGCAACCTTCCTGCCGCCCGGCACATATGATTGGAGGTGCCAGAACCCTGAACCAACCCTGTCTCCCATGCCCTCGAAACCCGGATTCATCCGCGCACTCCCGCCCCTCCTGCTGGCCCTGGTACTCCTGGCCGGCTGCGACCGGCTGATCACCCGGCCCGAAGCGACCGGTCCCGAAGGCGTCATCACCGTCGTGATCGACTCGACGCACTGGAAAGGGGCCGTCGGCGAGGCCCTGCGTGAAGAGCTTGGCCGCTGGATCGGAACGCTCCCGGTGCCGGAGCGCCTCTTCCGGCTCGAAGCGACACCCCTGCTCTCCCAGCAGGTCTTCGAGACGGTTCGGAAAAAGAAGAACGTCGTCTTCGTGGCCCCGCTGAGTGACACCACCGGGGTAGCCCGGTTCCTCCGGAGCCGCCTCGCCGAGGAGGCCGAAGCGGCCGTCACCGCCGGGCAGCGTGCCGTCATTCCCCGCCGCGACCTGTGGCGACGCCACCAGATGGTCGTCTATCTCGTGGCCGCCACCCCCGAGGATCTGGTCCAGACCATCCGCGAGCGGGGCGACGACCTGCGCTACACGTTCAACACCATCACGCGCGAGCGGATGACGCGCAGCATGTTCGAAAAGGGCCGGCAAACCGACCTCGAAGCCCGGATCATGGAACGGCACGGCTTCGCCGTCAACGTCCAGCACGACTACTTCATCGCCATCGACACGACCAACTTCATCTGGCTCCGGCGGGTGGTCTCCGAAGACTCGTGGCGGAGCGTCTTCATCTATTACGAAGACCGGGGCAACCCGGCCGTCCTCTCGCCGGAATGGATCTATGCCACACGGGACAGCCTCACCCGGCAGTACATCCAGGGCAATCTGGGCGGCTACGTGGCCATCGACTACCGCCGCCCCCTGGAGACGGAAAACATCAACTTCCTCGACCGCTTCGGCTATGAGACGCGGGGGCTCTGGCACATGATCGGCCGGGACGAGTCCGGCAAAACGATCGAGTTCGGGATGGGCGGGCCGTTCCTGACCTACACGTTCTACGACCAGACGCAGGGGCGCCTGTACATGATCGACGGGATGGTCTTCGCCCCCAACTTCGACAAACGCGAGTTCCTCCGCCAGATCGAGGTGATCGCCCACACGTTTCGCACGCGTGAGGAAGCCGGGGCTGCCGGCGAGACGGCCGTCACGGCCCGGGTGACCGACTGATGCCCCCGCTGTCCTCCGTTCGGCCTCCCCCGATGCGTCGCCTCCTCCGGCGCGTGCCCGCGTGCGGGCTGGTCCTGGCGATGAGCCTCTGCACCGCCTGCTCGTCGCTCTCCCCGGATGCCCCGCCGGTCGCCGACAGTACCCTGGTGGAGGTGTTCATCGACCTGCACCTGGCCGCCGCCCGTGCCGACCTCTACCGCGACCTCCCCCCCGGCACGCGCGACTCGGTGCTGGCCCGGCACGGCCTCACCCCGGAGGAATTCGAGGCCGCCATCCGGTACTACGTCGAACACCCGGACGCCTACGTGGAACTCTACACCCGCGTGCTCAACCGGCTCAACGAGGAACGGCAGGGCTTCTGAGCGTCGCGCACCCGTCACGACAGCGGAGGTCCAAAGCGCCGGGACAGGACCCGGAGCCGTCACGTATCAGACGCCGAGGGCTTCGGCGGCCCGCTCGTATTCTTCCGGCCGGACGTAGATGACGTACCCGAAGCTGCCGCGCCCGTCCGCCACGCCGCTGGAGGCGTACACGTTGACCCCCGCCTCATAAAGTTTTGCATGAACCTCGGCCAGGGCCCCGAGCCGGTCGTCTCCCTGTACGAGCAGGGCCGGATGCGGCCCGTCCAACCGCAGCTGTGCTTCCCGGGCGATGCGCTGGAGCCGTCCCGTGTCGTCGGGGAAGATCGTCAGCTGCGTGTGCATCGGCCCGACGGGCACCGCCGAGAAGGCCATCATGTTGATCCCCAGGTCGGCCAGGGTGGAGAGGAGCCGGTAGGCCTCGCCCGGCTCATCCCGGACCGTCGTGTAGAAATAGTCCACACGTCGAATGCGCGATGCCATCGTTGTCCCTCCGAACACGTTCCCCGGACAATATCGCGGAAAGCGCCGGGAGGTGCAACGCCGGGGGCGATCCCGGCCTCAGCGGGGCGGTGTTCCGTCATCGCGCGGTTCCCATTGATCGAGGAGGTCCCGGGCTTTCTCGGTGAGCGCGAAGCGCTCCTCCAGCGGATCGATCGCCTGGAGGTATCCTTCCTGCACGAGCCAGTCGACCAGGCCGTCGAGGTGGTGCCCGGGCACGGGCGGCTCCGCGAACCAGCGCCGGCGGGGCACGTCGTGCGCCACCCGGTGGAGGATCTGCCGCATGACCGGTTCGTCTTCGGGGGTGATGACCACGGGCCGGTGCCGCCCCAGGCAGACGTCGCACGTGCCGCAGCGGGGCGGGGCGGTCTCGCCGAAGTAAGCCAGGAGGAAGTGCCGCCGGCAGGTGACCGAGCGGGCGTATCGCAGCATATCGGCCAGGCGTGCCTCGGCGCGGCGACGGGCCCGGCGCACCTGCACGTCGTCCACCGGCAGGCGTGCCGAGCGGGGCTCGGCGAAGAGCACCTGCAGGGCCCTGCCCGGAGGCTGCCAGGCCAGCAGCCCGCGTTCTTCCAGGAAGGCGAGCCCGCGAAAGAGCCGCGCGCGCGGCAGCCGGGTGCGGGCCTGCAGCAGCCGCACGTCGATCTCCCACCAGGCCGTGAACGCATCGGCGTGGACGGTACGCAGCAGGGCCTCGACGAAGCCGGCCAGGGCGCGGTTTTCCAGCCGCCGGGCCAGGTCTCGCACGGCGTTGGCCGGCTGGAGGAAGCGGATCAGGCCGTGATGGGGGCGAACGGGCACCGGATGCCAGGTTTCCTGCCGTGCCAGGAGTTCAATGGCGGCGCGTACCTTGCCGGTTCCGAAGCCGGTCAGCCGGGCGATGGCTTCGAGGTCGAGCGTCACCGGCGTCTCGGGGCGGGAGGCCACGGGGATGCGGGCCAGGTTGCAGGCGGCGTCGTAGACGGCCCGCACCTCCCGGGCCGCCGGGTGGGCCTCGGCGATGAGGGCGCGCTGGGTGGCCTCATCGGGCGGGTGGAACAGCAGCACCGCATAGGCCCGGCGGCCGTCGCGCCCGGCCCGGCCCGCCTCCTGATAGTAGCTCTCCAGGGAGGCGGGCACGTCCACATGCAGCACGAAGCGCACGTCCGGCTTGTCGATGCCCATCCCGAAGGCGTTCGTGGCGACGATGAGGCGCGTCTCGTCCCGGAGCCAGGCCTCCTGCACGGTCGCGCGCGAGCCGGCGTCGAGGCCCGCGTGGTAGGCCGCCGCCGGCTCGCCCTGCTCCCGCAGCCAGGCCGCCCACCGCTCGACCCCGTGCCGGGTGGCCGCATACACGATGCCGCTGCCCGGCACGCTGCGTACCACCTCCAGCACCTTGTCCCGCTTGTTCTCCGTGCGGAAGATGCTCCAGACGATGTTGGGGCGGTCGAACCCCCGAACGATGACGGCCGGATCGCGCAGGCCCAGGTGCGCGACGATATCGCGGCGCACCTGCGGGGTAGCCGTCGCCGTCACGGCGATAACGGGGGGGGCGCCGAGCAGCGCGTGGGCCCGCGCGATCTGCAGGTAGGCCGGGCGGAAGTGGGGGCCCCATTCACTGATGCAGTGCGCCTCGTCCACCGCCAGCAACGACACGTTGAACCGCCCGGCGCGGGCCTCGAAGAGGTCGGTCTGCAGGCGTTCGGGTGCGACGTAGAGCAGCCGGTAGCGCCCGTATTCGGCGTCCGTCCACCGCTGGTCGATCTCGCGGGCGGAGAGGGTGCTGTTGATGAACGTCGCCGGGATGCCCCGTGCATTCAGCCCCGCCACCTGATCCTGCATCAGCGCGATGAGCGGAGACACGACGAGCGTGAGCCCCTTCGACAGCAGGGCCGGCACCTGGTAGCAGGCCGACTTGCCCGCACCGGTCGGCAGCACGGCCAGCACGTCCCGCCCGGCCAGCACCGCGGCCATGGCCTCCCACTGGCCCGGGCGAAACGCGGAGTGCCCCCAGTATCGCCGGAGCACCTCTGCCGCGCGCTCGCGCCATGCGTCCGGCCGGTCCTCCGGGGCCTCGGCGGCTTCGTCCGTTGGGCGACGGGGCATATCGGGGTCGTCTGGTCGTGGAGCACGTGGTGCAAGGTCAGACCGGCCGTTGCGGGTCCGCCGCCATGCACCACCTGCATGTTCACCGTATCTTCACGAAGCGCCCGGTTAGATCGACCGGCACCCGGGTGTTTTAGGGGTACACATCCAAACCAAAGCCCATCTGGAATGGCGGGCCGGCGCAACAAGGTGGGGGTTGCGCCGGCTCGTTTTTTATCACCGTGTGAAGCGGGCCGTGTACCGGGCCGTGTTGCCGGTGTTGTCCGTCACGACCACGGACAGGGTGTGCGCCCCGGGGGGTACGTGCTCGTCGAAAACGTACTCGATGAGGTCGTTCTTGGCGTCGTAGGCAAAGAGGACCCAGGCATCGTCCACGTAGCCGGCATAGCTGCCGATGCCGGCCAGGTCGTCCCGGATGCGGAAGCGGATGCTGCGCTCGGCACGCATGTCTTTGCCGTCGTAGAGGTTGAGCGGGGTCACCTCGGGGGCAAGCGTGTCGACCGCGACGAAGAAGGTGCCGAACGTGCGTGGCCGGGTCGTCACGTAGCCGTCCTGATACGAACCGCCTTCGGAGACCCACCTGCCGTTCTCCCCCAGGCGGGCGATCAGGGCTTTCGGGCGCAGGCGCGCGGGCAGGTGATCGGCCCGGAGGGAGAGCGTGTACCGGTTGTGCACGGGGGTCAGTTCGTCGTGGACGTCATGGCGTTCGGAGAAGGCCCCGCGCAGCGGCGGCCGCACGCGGTAGGTGAGCGGCACCTCCTCGTAGACAGTGCCGGCGGGGAAGGTTGCCCGCAGGCCGTCCCGGTTCAGGGTGGCGGTCCGGTCGTGTCGCAGGAGCACGTCCGGCGTGGCCGGGGTGTCCGCGGCGACCGGCCGGGCGGCCATCCCTTCCACTTCGAAGTGGAGGCGGGCCGTATTGCCCGCCGCGTCCTCGACGGTGTAGGCCAGCCGGTGCGTCTGCCCGGGTGCGGTGTCGAGGTGTCCCGTGCTGCCGGTGCGGTAGATCGAGAGGCGGTTGCCGGGGAGGCGGTAGCTCCGCTGGATCCACCGGCGGTTCCGCACACGCTCGGCGTAGTCGACGTGGGCGTTCACGTAGCGGGTTTCGTCGAAGCTGAAGCGCTGCATTTCCGAGAGGAAGAGCGTCTTTCCGTCGGCCTCCAGGCGGATGCGGTAGGCGCCCAGCCGGTTGTTCGAGCCGTTGTGATAGTCGTGTGTCTGGATGCCGAAGGCGATGCGGCCATGCGCCCGGATGTGCCGCACGTTTTGCAGCCGGTAGGCATCCCCGCCGCCCACCACCTCGACGTGTGCGGGTCGTTCCGGTGTCACCTCCACCGGGGCCGAGCCGTCGGCCGGCTCGATCCGGGCATAGCCGTCCGGGGCGAGCGCGTACACCTTGATGCGGTAGATGCGGGGCGGCACGGTGTCCTCCACGGGCAGGCCGAAGAGCAGCGGGTTCAGCGGCTCCTGCGTGGCGGCATCGCGGATCTCGAAGTGCAGGTGCGGTCCCGAAGATCCGCCCGAGTTGCCGGAGTAGGCGATCACCTCCCCCTGTCTGACCCGGAACCGCCCGGCCGGCGGGTGTACGTCCAGCCGGAAGCTGCGTTTTTCATACTGGAGCCGTTTCACATAGGCGGCCAGGGTGTCGTTGAAGCGGCTCAGGTGGGCGTAGACCGTCGTGTGCCCGCTCGGGTGGTTGACGTAGAGGGCATGCCCGTAGCCCACCGGCGAGACGACGATGCGGGAGACCCATCCGTCGGCGGCCGCGTAGACCCGGTATCCCTCCTGCCCGTTCGTCTTGATGTCCAGACCGGAATGAAAATGGTTCGACCGCATCTCGGCGAAGTTGCCCGAGAGCAGCAGCGGAATGCCCAGCGGCGAGCGAAAGACGTCCCGGGGAAACGGATCGTCATGGCCCTTGAAGGCGAACAGCACGACGACACAGCACAAACCGAGCCTGCAGATGGACCTCATGGCAAAAGTAGAAGCAATCGAAGGTGAGACGGCGTGGTGATCTTCCCCTTTTAGAGAGGATCCTTCAGGGAGTTTCCGGATTCTCCACGCCCGTGCACCCCGTTCACGCGTTCCCTCCAATCACCGGGGCGATTTCGTATCTTCGCCGCGTGTACCTGTGAGGCTTCCTCCCCTTTTCCGTGGCTCCGGCGCCGATGCGATTCAACAACCTGATCCTCATCATGCTCGGGGTGATCGTCGTCTTCATCATCGGCGTCATCCTGCTCGAGCTCAGGGCCGTCCTGCTTCCCTTCGTGATCGCCCTGCTGCTCTCGATGATTTTCAAGCCCATCGTGGTGCAGCTTCAGCGGCGCCGGGTTCCGATGGCGGTGTCCCTGATGGTGGTGCTGCTGACCTTCTCCACCGTGCTTTTTCTCGTGGGCCTGGCGCTGTATGCGACCATCGATCCGTTCGTCGAGCAGTTGCCGTACTACCAGGCCCGGCTCAACGCCATGATTTCGGGGCTGATCGCGATGACCGAGGGGCTGTTGCTGCGCATGGGCATTGCCCCGGAAGAGGTGGCCTGGCGCCAGGTGATCGACCTGGCCTCGCTGACCCCGATGGTGACCAGCGGCGTCGGCACGTTCATCAGCTTCGTGAGCAACGCCGTGCTGGTACTGCTGTTCATGCTGTTCATCCTGGCCGGTAGCGGCGGCCTGAGCGTCAAGGTCCGCACCGCCTTCCCGGATGCCTATGCCAGCCGCATCGCCCAGGTGATCGTGAACGTGGACCGGCAGGTGCGGCAGTACCTCATCACCAAGACCCTCATCAGCCTGGGCACCGGGGCCCTCACCTGGCTCGTGCTGCTCATCCTCGGCGTCGACTTCCCGCTGATCTGGGGCTTCATTGCCTTCCTGCTCAACTACATCCCCAACATCGGGTCGATGATCGCCGTCCTGTTCCCTTTCGTATGGTCCCTGTTGCAGTTCGAAACGTTCACGGTGCCGCTGCTCGTGCTGCTCCTGCTCGGGGGGGTTCAGATGATCATGGGCAACGTCATCGAGCCCAAGATCATGGCTTTCAGCCTGAACCTGAGCCCGCTCCTGGTGCTGATGTCCCTGATCTTCTGGGGCTGGCTCTGGGGGATCTGGGGCATGGTCCTGGCCGTTCCGCTCACGGGCGCCATCAAGATCTTCTTCGAAAACGTCGAACCCCTGGCGCCGCTCTCCGTTCTAATGAGCGAAAAGACCGGACCGGGTCGCGGCGCGTACCCGCCGCTTTGAAGGCCGGATCGTTGCGTGCCGCGGTCGTCCCGCCCCTTTGCCGGCCTCCTCATCCTGCACCATCGCCCATGTCCCCTGCTTCGTCCGCCCGTGCCGATGCCGTCTTCAGCCTGCCGGAGGTGCTGTCGGTCGTACGCCGGTACTGGGGCTACGACCGGCTACGACCGTTGCAGGAGGAGGCCATCCGGGCCGGGCTCGAAGGCCGTGATGCCCTGGTGGTGATGCCCACCGGGGGCGGCAAGTCGCTCTGCTACCAGGTACCGCCGCTGCTGGCCGGCCGGATGGACGTGGTCATCTCCCCGCTCATCTCCCTGATGAAGGACCAGGTGGACGGGCTGCGGGCCAACGGCTATCCGGCGGCGACCCTGCACAGCGCCCTGAGCGCCGCCCAGAAGCGTGAGGCCCTGGACCTCATCGCGCGCGGCGCCTGCCGCCTGCTCTTCCTGTCCCCCGAGCGGGTGCTGACCCCCTGGTTCTTCGAGCTGGCCGAGCGGCACCACATCCGCACCTTCGCCGTCGACGAGGCTCACTGCATCAGCCACTGGGGGCACGACTTCCGCCCCGAATACCGGCGGCTGGCGCAGATCAAGGAGCGCTTTCCGGAAGCCACCCTGCACGCCTACACGGCCACCGCCACCGAGCGCGTCCGGCAGGACATCATCACCCAGCTTCGCCTGCGCGACCCCGACGTGCTCGTCGGGCGCTTCGACCGGCCCAACCTCATCTACCGCGTCTTCCCCCGGCTGAACCTGCGCGAGCAGCTCCTCGACGTGCTGGACCGGCACCGGGGCGAGGCCGTCATCGTCTACTGCATCACCCGCGACGAAACCGAGCGCCTGGCGGCCTCGCTGCGGGAAGCGGGCTTCCGGGCCGCCGCCTACCACGCCGGCATGCCGGCCGGCGACCGGCGCGCCGCCCAGGAAGCCTTCACCAACGAGGAGATCGACGTCATCGTGGCGACAGTGGCCTTCGGCATGGGCATCGACCGGAGCGATGTGCGCTGCGTCATCCACGCCGGCATGCCGCAGTCGGTGGAACACTACCAGCAGGAGACCGGCCGCGCCGGGCGCGACGGCCTGGCCGCCGAGTGCATCCTCTTCTATTCCCCCGCCGACACCCTGCGCTGGCAGTCGCTCATCGAGAAGCGGGGCGCGAACACCGGGGAGCACACCCGGGCCCACCGGACGCGTCACGCGGCCAGACACGCCCTCCGGCTGCTGGCCCACATGCGCCGGTTCGCCGCCCCCGGCCAGTGCCGCCACAAAAGCCTCAGTGAGTATTTCGGGCAACCCTACGAACGGGAAAACTGCGGTGCCTGCGACGTCTGCCTGGACGAGGTGGAGCAGTTCGTCGACGGAACGACGGAGGCCCAGATGATCCTTTCCTGCGTCGTGCGCACCGGCGAGCGCTTCGGCGCCGGTCACCTGGCCGACATCCTCCGGGGCAGCGACACCGAGCGCATCCGCAAGCTCGGGCACGACCGCCTCAGCACCTTCGGCCTGCTGAAGGATCGCCCGAAGAACGAGATCAACCACATGATCTTCCAGCTCGTCGACCAGGGCCTGCTGACGCGCACGCCGGGCGACTACCCCATCCTTAAGCTCAACGACGCCTCGTGGGAGGTGCTGCGCGGACAGCGCACCGTCTGGCTCCTGCCGGCGAAAAAGAAGGCCGTCAGACGCACGGCCGTCGAGACCGCCTCATGGGAGGGCGTCGACCGTCGCCTCTTCGAACGGCTCCGGCGCCTGCGCACCGAGATCGCCCGCGAGCGGGGCCTGCCGCCCTACGTCATCTTCAACGACACCACGTTGCGGGACATGGCCCGGCAGCGCCCCACCACCCCGGCAGCCCTCCTGCGCGTCCACGGCGTCGGCGAGAAGAAGCTGGCCGACTTCGGCGAGCGCTTCCTGGCCGTCATCGCCGGGCAGGACGGGCGCTCCCCCGGCCCCGCAGGACCCTGACCTCCACCGGAGCAGGTTTTCGGGTCGCCACCTATCACGCCGGCGGATTCGACCCGGCCCGCCGGCCTCGTATTGGCTGTTCTCCCTGCCGCTTCTGACCCAACGTTGCCGGACGTGATCGCTGCGTTGTAGAACGATGGTAGAACGACACCGCCATCACACGACCACAGAGGATTTTCGTCAACGGGGCTGCATGGTGCGTATCCTGTAACCACAATTACAGGTAATCAGCGTTACAGGCAAGGGACTCAATGCCAGAAATCCCTCCGCGGCCTACCTGTTGGGCGGCCAATGTTGAGGCGGGCGGCAATGAGAAACGCCGGCCGTCCTGCGACGACCGGCGTCCTATCCGGCTCCCCGGGCAGGATCTGGACGCCCCTCTCCAATCGCCCAAAAACCCTCTTTTTGGCCCGTATGGGCCGTTCTTACTGCCGCTTCTGTCCTGACGTAGCCGGACGTGATCGCGGGTTTGTAGAACTATTGTAGAACGGTTCTGCCAGCTCTCATCCACAGGGCTTTTCTTCTACGGGGTTGCATACCTTGGATCCTGTAACTGCAATTACTTGGAATCGCGATTACAGGCACACGGCTCAATGCCACAGATCCTGCCCAAGCCTACCTTGCCTGGGATCGGAGCAGACTCGCACGCGCTCGCCGCACAGGTCCGCAATCGCGCCCTCACGAGGCAGCCCTACGCCTCTCGCCTCCATATTGCTGTGGTCCGAGGCAAGGTAGACCTAGAAACCTTGGGTCTGAAGCAGGCCGAGAGAGTTCACCCGGCCGATGCGTTTTTCCAGACGTATCGGGTTCCAGGGAATGTCGTAGTTGATGACCACATGACAGAACTGAAGGTTGAGACCCTCACCACCGGCGTCCGTCGAGATGAGGATGCGGGCAACCTTGGCAAATGCGTCTTGGACCCGCTTGCGCTCCTCCATGTCCATGGAGCCGTTGAGTGGAGTTACCCCGCTTTAGTGGACAGTCAGCAGCTTTCGGCTGCGACCTGTGATTGGTGTCTTCTTTCGTAGCTCACCGGCGACTGATACTCCAGGGCCGAGTGCCGCCGATGCGGGTTGTACCACCCTTCAATGTAGTCGAAGATCGCCATCCGCGCCTCGGCCCGCGTCGCGAAGGCCTCACGGTCGATGAGTTCGCATTCAAGCGTAGCGAAGAAGCTCTCGCACATGGCGTTATCGTAGCAGTCACCGACCGAGCCCATTGACGGCTCCACACCCGCTTCCCGACAGTGCACCCCGAAGGCAATCGAGGTGTACTGCGACCCCTGGTCGGAGTGATGGATGACCGCCTCCGGCTTCCGCTGCTCAAGCGCCATCTCCAACGCGGCGACCACCAGCTCCGTCCTCAAGTGATTGGCCATCGACCAGCCCACGATACGGCGACTGAACGCGTCGAGCACAACAGCCAGGTACAGGAAGCCGGCCGCCGTCGGCACGTAGGTGATGTCGGCCACCCACAACTGGTTCGGCTCGGTCGCGGTGAAATCCCGCTCGACGAGATCCGGCGCGGGTCTAGCTCCCTCCCTCCGCCGCGTCGTGGTGGGTCCTTTGCGGCGGCTAATGCCGTGCAAGCCGGCTGCTCGCATCAAACGAGCTACACGCTTGCACCCCACATGCACGCCTTGATCCTTGAGTTCGGCATGGATACGGGGGGCGCCATAGGTGCCGCGGGACCACGCGTGGATGGCATGGATCTGCTCGGTCAGCATCGCGTCGTCTCGGGCTCGCTGGGAAGGGACTCGGTTGCGCCAGGCGTAGTAGCCGCTGGTGGAGACCGCCAGGACTGCACACATGACGCGGATGGGGAATTCGGCCTGGTGGGCGTCTATGAACGTGAAGATCGCTTCGGTATCACGTTCGTCTCCTGAGCAAACCAGGCCGCGGCCTTTGCCAGGATGTCGCGCTCCTGCTGGAGACGACGGTTCTCCTTGCGGAGTTGGCGCAGCTCCTCGCGCTCTCTCGAGGTGAGCCCGTCGGTGCGGGTACCCTCGTCGCGCTCAGCTTGTTTGATCCAGGTGCGGATGGTTTGTTCGGAGGGTTCAAATTCTTCAGCGAGTTCACGCGGGCTACGACCGGCCTGAGCCAGTTCGACGAGTCGCTGGCGGAACTCGGTAGGATACGCGGGACGTGTTCGTGGCATGGGGACCTCTTCGTTGTTCGTAAGTGGAAGATAGTCCACCAAACCGGGTTAACTCCAAAGTTTGCGAGAGCGTGCTTTCATCTGGACCTTCTCCCCTTGCGCTTCATGCGGCTCTTGCGGGTGTAAGCCGGATATTTTTCGTAAACCGTTTTCAGCAGTGCGTTGTGATTGAGGTCTCCGTAGGTCTCGATGATGCTCGCTACATCCTCCTTGAGGTCATCGGGCAGGGCGGCAAGCGCTTCTTCCGCCTTCACGGGATCGGTTACCGTGATTCTCGTCTTGTCCTCTTGGGGGTCGGTCTCCACGCGTACCAGGCCCAATTGATGCAGTGCCTCGAGGTCCGTGTACAGCTCTTTGGATGCATGATGCGTCCCGAGAGCAGACGCCGGGAGCTACCGCGTTTTTTGCCGGTTTGCCGAGCCCGGCGAATGACGCATTCGGCAGTGGACGACGAGGCGCTCGGCCAGCTTGGTCTTTGTCCTTTAACTGCGCTCGTAGCATGTCGACTTTACGCGTTACTCAATAATTTCTCAAGACTTTCCGACGTAACATGCCTTAACATGATTTCATCAAGCATTTCGATCCGCCGCTTGAGTTCTCCCTGCTGCTCCTGAATGCGCCGCTCGACCTCTTCGATTGCCGCCACAACCTTCTCCTGCACTCTCTTCTCAGGAAGAAAAACCTTCAGTGCCAAGAAGTCGGTTTCCTGAGTTCGGCGCCGGTTCGAGTGACCCGTGTTGATTGCTCTCAACGCACGCTGGAAATATGACGTGCGAAGCAGTAACTTCAGGTACTTCACGTCTACCTTATGCTGGTATTTGATACGCACGTGGTAGGAGGGAAACTCGTCCGTAACGATTGCGCCATCAAAGTCATCCGGCACCACTCCGATGCATCCTTTCCACAGATCTATTCTCGATATCAAAATATCACCAGATCGGATCCGATTCCACTTCTGCCCCTCCTTGAAGTAGGCACCATGCCAGTCCGGCGGGTTCTTTCCCTTACCCGCCTCCCTCGGCGTAAGCTCCCCCTCCTGCGTCAACGTCACCGTCTTGAATTCCTGATCGGGAAAATCATTAGGAATAACTTTCTCTTTCCGTCTACGCAGCACGTCCTTGAGCATGTAAACCTCCAATCCATGCGGGGGCTTTACCTCTTCCGCATGCTTGAAGATATGGTACTTTGGATCAATCCTATGAGTGGGATGCGCGGCATAGAGGCGGCTGGCAGAGATCGCGATGCATGGAGGTTTATCCACCCCTTTATATGCCTTAGGATCCTTCTTGAATGTGCGGTATTGCCCCAGGATGGTCTTCAGCGGAGCCAGCACCTCCTGGTCTTTATATTCGTACAAGTCGTTCTCCTGGGACGGAGCCCCGGCAGGGGTATAACCAATAGCCTCGGCCTCTGCCAAGAAAACGTAGTAGTCCCGCTCCTCTAGAGCTCGGCTAATTGCCTGGTCTTCAGCCTCAAGATCAGACAAGTCCTGCAGATTCAGATCAGCCCTCGCAGCCTCTATTGCGCTGTCGAACTCGTTCTTTTCTTTATCCGACCACCGTCTTACAAACAGTAAGCTTGTCTTGTTTTGTGCACCACTCTTCCTGAACGCGTAGTCAGGAAGAGAGACGATGGCGAGTATCTGCGTGTTTCGGAACAAGAAACGACGAAGCGCGGGGCAGCGCGTGGACTCACCGGAATTGTTCAGGAGTCCATCCGGCACAACCATGCCAAGTCGACCTTCTCCTGGAACAAGCCACTTGATAGCTCGCTCCAAGATCACAATCTCGGAGGCAACCTGATCCCCCGCTGGAGTTTCGAAGTTCGCTAGTGCTGTGTCAAGTTATAATTGACGGGTATAGCCGCTTCAACTTCACCCGCGCATCCGCCGTCGTGAACTGCCAGTCTACACCCCGCTGCTTTGCGTTGCGCGCCTCGTACCAGGCGGCGATCTCGCCCTCTAACTGCGATGCATTGCCGATGCGGCGACAGAGACCCTGACGAACCAGCACCGAAAGCTCGATCTCGGCCATGTTCAACCACGAACCATGCACCGGCGTCGAGACTATCTCCAACTTGCGCACGATGCGCCGGGCGCGCTCGGCGTCGAAGACCTCGTAGAGCGCCGAGGCGGTGTGCGCGGAGAGGTTGTCCTGAACCAGCGTGATCGTCTCGGCGTCTGGATAGAGGTCTTCGACGAGGTGGGCCACCACACGAGCCCAGGTCAAACGGTCCTGACGCTCCTTGACGAGCACCTTCCGGAAGCCGCCCAGGGGCTCGCAGAGCATATAGAGCGTGCGGGTCCCTTCGCGTTTGTACTCGTAATCCACGTGCCGCACCCCGTCGGCACGCGTGAAGGGCTGTCGCACCTCGCTGATGAGTTGCTTGCGCGCTTCGTCGAGGCACACAACCGGTCGGAGCGGGTCGTAGGGCCGGGCGTAGACATCGAGCACTTGCTCCATCTGGCAGACGAAGGCGGCATCGGCCTGAGGAATTACCCACGACTTAACGCGCCAGGGCTTGAGTTCGTTTTTTTAAGCAACTGCCGCACGCTCTCATGCGAGATCGATTCGACGTAACCGAGTTCGATCATACGGTCAGCCAGAAGGCGGAGCGACCACCGGGCAAAGCCTTCCGGCGGCTCTGAACAGCGCAGGGCCACCAGATGAGCCTCGACCTGCCCGTCGAAGATCTTCTCTTTAACCGGTTCGCGTTTTTTGCCGTAGAGAGCCACCTCGAAGCCTTCTTCGACGAAGCGCCGACGTAAGCGCTCGACGGTTCGGACACTGACGTTGTAGCTTTCGGCGATGCGTTCATCGGTCCAGGCCGGTGCGCCCTGGCTCTGGTCTGCTTTGAGCAGCATGAAGGCTCGTTTGACCGGCGGGACACCTTTTGAACGCCGCTCAATGAGGTCATCGAGGTGCTGGCGTTCACTGTCATTGAGCGTGACGCAGTATTTTTTGGCCATGGCAGGAAGTGGCTTCAGGAGTGAGCGACTGTTGAAGCTACTATCCTACCCGGCAGATGATCCTTGACGCAGCACTAGCTCATTATCACCAAGGTGGTCACGGTCGCCTTTACGAACGGTGTCGCCAAAGGGTGGGTTGCCGACAACCAGCGTAAAGATGGGCTTTTCCGGATCCAGATACGGATTGCGGAACTTTAGGTCTAAACAACTTCGGTCAACTTCTACGTTGGTATGACCGTCCTTGTGAAGCATTAGATTCGTCTGACAGATCCTGCCAAGCTTCTCGTGGATCTCGATACCAAAGAGACAATCCTTTGCAAAATCGTATTTCCGTCGCTCAAGGTCGGGTTGTCCAGCATACGCCTGCTCAATATAGTGCCAGACCTGGATTAGAGTCTCGAGGAGAAATCCGCCGCTTCCGGCGGTCGGATCGAGGACCTTGTCGCGATCCGACGGTTCAAGAAGGGCACACACGAAACGTACTATCTCGCGTCGGGTGAAATATTGTCCCAGTTCGCCACGGAAGATGGATCCGAAGAAACTCTCGAATGCTGCACCCAGCGAATCTACATCCATCTGGGTGAAAGCGATACACTGAATGATCCTAACGACTTGGGCTACTTTGTCGTCCGGGAGTTTCAGATCTTCGGAAAAGATAGAAGGATTCTTTCGCTGTGCATCGGCATACAGCGCACGGATTCTTTCGCCAACGATTTTATCCTCCTCATTACGTCCCACTTGGAACCTTCGTGGTTGGCCGTTTGGAGTATGACGCTCATCATGTATTTTGGCGAAAAGCAACTTGGACCACTCATCAAATGCCGTTAGGGGATCTCTCTTTCCGCCTGCCCAGATGACGGCGTGCGCGCGACGCACGAGGTTCTCTGTATCCGCTGCTGATAGCGGGCGGATGTCATGCTCGGGATCTCCTGCAATGATAGCAAATCGGGAAATGTCGTCGTATTCCTTTGGCAAGTCATCCCGTGTGCCCAAAAGATTCTGGTGTCGTTCTTCAGGGGGATAACCAGCGACGGCGTAGAGAGCCGAGCGACTGCCGCAGTCGACTAAGGCGAGCTTCGTGTCTCGTAGGGAGTTCGCGTTTCCAAATGCCTGCTCAATTGCTTGTCGGAAGTCAGACTTAGAAACATCTACTCGCTTGGTCTCGACGACGAGGTAGGGAGTGCGACACGAGTCATCAGTGTACACCACGATGTCGGCGTAGTCCGATGGAGTCCGACGAGGCACGTTAACTTCGAGCTTAATGGCCGCTGGTGAGTATCCCTTGACAAGGATAAGCCACGCGAACACGCCGGCTCGCACCTTTTCCTCCGGATCGGAGAAGTTCTCTTCGTGCGATTTGGCGCACTTGTAGCAGATGCGGGAGCCATGAAACTCGAGGTGGCCCCGACGTTCAGCTTCCGCGATCAGTTCCGCCCACTCCGGTGGAACGCCATGGGGGAGTTCTATCACCTCTGCCATCGCCGATTCATTGCGTTTTTTTCTTGTACCCATACAACTAACTCCTTAGCTCGACTTTGTCCTTATGCGGCATAGGCCAACGTGCTGGTTAGCCGCTCAAACAAGGGCCTTGGGATTTTCAACATTTCGGTTCGCTCATGCGACATCGGAAAATCCATAGCTCGCCAGAGCACCATCCGTACGCCGGCCAGCGCGTCACTGAAGGTCGGATGGGGTTTGTCGTACCATGCGCTCCGAGCCACGGTCAACTCCCCCTCGGCATGCAGGCGATCGGCCATCAAGGCAACCAGCGAGAAGAGCCCCAACAGACAGGGCGTCGTGCGCAGGATCGCCGGATCGGACCACTGACGCTGCGTCTCAAACCCGAGGTGGCGACGCACTTCCTCGAAGGTCACCTCTACCGACCAGCGCCGAACGAACCACGTAAGTATGTCTACGGCGCACGCCTGTTGATCCGTGCACAGAAACCCTTTCGGCTCAAGGCGTCCGGCCGGATCGCGCACGAGGACCCACCGCAGCGGTACGACCGGCAGGCCGCTGTGGTACCAGAGGGCGCATCCGGTAGCCACGTCCACCTCGTAGGCTTCTCTTCCATACCACTGGCTCACCTGGAAGCGTCGCCACGCGGTCTTTTCGTCCGAGAGGATCTCGTGCAGCGAAGGCAAGCGTCGGCCCTTCTTCCGGGGCCGTCCCACCTGACCGGGCTTGCGCGGCGGAGCCGGCTCGTAGAGGGCCGCGTCGAGTCGCAGGCGCGTCACGACGGTGACGTGCTCGCCTACAGCGGCCAGAAACTCAATCGCCGAAAAACTGCTGTCCGCGGTGACAACGATTGGCCGGGCGGGCAGCCAGCGCTTCAGTTGCAACAGCATCTGCCGCGCCCAATCGGTCAGCTTCTTATGCTGCTTTCCAGCTTCGGTATGATAGCGTTCGCTGGGACAGAGCACCGTCAGAAACGGCAGCGCCCAGACCCGCTCAGCCCAGGGGATGCGCGGCAGGTACATCAACGAGAGCCAGCGCAGCCCGCTGGCCTTGACGAAGTGGCCTCGGCTCGAACGTACCGGGTCGCGGTAGATGCCCTTGGCGTTGATCTTGACCCCGCGCCGGCGTTCGATGGTCTCGTCGATGCCAAAGACCAGCGGCCCCTCGTCTGCACGATCATGGAAGGTCTCGATGAGCATGGTCAGCAGGATCTGGGCCGCCCGGCGGGCCGACCACGTGGCCCGATTGAGCACGCGGTGATAGTTCTGGAATGTGGTGAGCGCACTCAGCCCCATCACGCGCAGGGCACTGGCCACTGTACGGCGACCCGGTGCGAGGATCGCCCCGGCCACGAGCACCTGAGCGTGCTGAAAGACGGACTTGGAGAACAGCGGCCGGAAGGCTATCATGAAAGCAGTAAACGCGGGAGGCATCGTAGGCACCGGTCATCCCTTTGGGCGAAGAGATGATCAGCTTACGGTGGCCTCCCCGTTTGCGTCAATTGGACAAAGTCGAGCTTAGACTTTATCTGAAAAACCGGGATTCGTAGTTTGAGCCATCACCGAGAATACACCGTTAGCTCAACGCTACAAGTTGACAAACCAGCAATTCGCGCTGATTTAAGATGTTTTTCACTACCAGGGACAGCCCGCCGAAGCTGTCCCCACCAGGATGACCGGACACTGTTGAACGGCATCTTCTCGGTGCTCTGCTCCGGCCCTGCCTGGCACAACGTGACCGAGCGCTCGGTCCCTCAAAAACCGTCTACGACCGCTATCGCTGCTGGAGTCGAGACGACACGAATGACCGCGTACTCGAGTTGCTTCAACTGCGTATCGTCCCAGTTCTTTCCGGGCGCGGAGATTACAATGGGTGACATTGAGTGTCAAGAGGCATTCTCATGAGACCGGCTCCCGTCACTCCTCGAACCGCTCGAACGCTCCCTCCACCTGCTCCCGCAGGGCCGTGCTCAGCACGTCGGCGTAGACCTGGGCGGTGATGCGGACGTCGCTGTGGCCGAGCAGCTTCTGGATGCTGCGGATCGGCACGCCGGCCGAGGCCAGCACGGTGCCGTACGTCTTGCGCAGGCTGTGGAACGTCAGCGACTCGGGGAGTTTAGCCAATCGGCGGTACTTTCGAAAGAGGCGGCTCGTGAGTTCGTAGGAAAGACGGTCGCTGCGCGGCCCCCTGAACACGTACGCCTCGCCGGGCATCTCCCGCCCCCCGCTGAGCCGGTGCAGCACCTCGGCGGCCATCGGGGCGATCTGCACGATCCGGCTGTCGCCGCTCTTGGTGCGGTGCTCGGCGTCGGAGCGGACGACGATCAGGCGCTCGGCCAGGTGCACGTCCTTCCACTTGAGCGCGCAGAGTTCGCCCAGCCGCAGCCCGCTGCCGGCGGTGAAGCGGACGACGTCGGCGTACCAGCGCAGGTCGCGGTCGGGGCGGCCGTGCAGGGCATGGTGCGCCTCGATGGCCTCCAGCAGACGGTCGAGCTGCGCGGGCGTGAGGTAGTTGATCTTCGGCCTCGGCTTGCGGGGCGGACGCACCTCGTCGCAGGGGTTGTGGTCGGTGTAGCCCTGCGACCGGCACCAGTTGAAGAACGTCCGCAGCCGGGCGTAGTGCGTGGCGCGGCTGTGCTCGGTGAAGTGGGGCTGGTAGACGAAATCGCGGACGTGCTCGGGGCGCACGTCGATCACGGCGATCTCGGGCGGGAGCGTCTCGGCGAACCGTCGGAACAGCCCGGCCCGCGTCTGGATGGTGCGCTCGGCCTGGCCCTCGCGGCGGCGCATCGCCATGTGCTCGTCGATGGCGCGGGCGAGCCGCATCAGCCGGGGCCGTTGCTCCTGCCAGGGGTCGTAGTCGCCGCGCATGTAGGCGTCGCTCAGTTCGATGAACCGCCGCTGCGCGTCGCGCTGGTTCTTCGTGCCCAGGGCCACCCACTTGCGCCCGCGGTGCCGGTCGTAGAAGTCGGCGTAGTACGATCCTTTCTTCTTCCTCAGCCGGGGTGCTCTGCGTGCGGGGATCACGACGGTTCGGGTGCAAGGATTTGACGGGAACGGGACGGCCGGCTCAGGCGAGCGCGGCGAGCAACTCGGCCGGCGTGTAGACCGACAGCGTGGCCGCCCGGAAGTCCGGCGCGTTGCGGGTGACGAGGCCGTCGGCGCCGGCAAGGCGGGCCGCCTCGTGCAGCACGGCGTCCTCGAAGTCGTCGAAGTTCAGGCTGAGGGCGTTGGCCAGCACGGCCCGGTTCACGGGGGCCACCTCGAAGCCCTGCATCAGCCACGCCACCCCCTGCCGTGCCGTGGCCCGATCCCTCGCGCGGGCCACGAGGTAGTCGATCGTCGTGAGCGTCGTGGCACAGAGGAGGCCCGTGATCTTGCGACGTTCGACGGCCTCGAATAGCAAGCTCGCCGGCCGGACAAAGGGATTTCGTTCCAGCAGCACGTCCAGGACCACATTCGTGTCGAAGAGGATGCGCATGGCCTACCGGTGCTTTTCTTCGAGGTAGCGGTAGTAATCCTCCTCGTCCAGATCCGCGCCCCGGGCCAGGCCCACCAGCGAGCGTGTCCAGGGCGAGAGGCGATCCTTCCAGTCCTCCCCGGCCTGTGGCGGGCGCTCCGCTTCTACCTGCCGGGCGAGCGCCCGGAAATACCCGGCGACGAGTCGGGAGAGCGAGGTGCCGTGCTCGTCGGCGTACCGTTTGGCGGCCTCGATGAGGTCGCGGTCGAGGCGCAGCGTGAGCTTGGTGCGGGGCGATGACTCGGGCATGGCGACAGGGGTTCAGGTAGTGTGACGTACACCGTGCGTACTTGTGTACGTCATTATGTCGAGCCGGTTCAGGCCGGGCGCAGGTAGAAGACCACCTTGCCGATGACCTCGCACGTGCAGGTCATGCCGGTGACCTCGGAGCGGTACGTGTTCGGCGTGTCGGCCTCGGGCAGGGGGCGGAGCATCTCGCTCCGGTAGGCCGGGTTGACGGGGATGATCTCGAGCACGCCGCCGCCGAAGCGCTGCACCTTCTTCACCAGCGCCAGGTCGTCGAGGCGCAGCACGTAGATGCCGGCGTCGCTGACGGCCTGCACGGGCTCGTAGACCACCGTGTCGTTGGCGCGGATCTCCGGCTCCATCGAGTCGCCGACGACCTTGATGGAGCGGAGGCGGTCGGGGTCGGTGTTGGTCAGGCGGGCGATCTCGTCGCGGGAGAAGGCGTCATAGAGCGCCGGATCGCTGGCGTCGTTGTCGTAGCCGTGCCCGGCCGAGGCGTGCCCGACGCGAGGGATGAGCACGATGCGGCTCGGGTCGAACCCGGGCCGGGCGCCGTCGCGCTCCACCGGCGGGCGCCGGCCTTCGGAGGGCGGGACGAGGGCATCCCGTTCGACACCGCCTTCCAGCCCCAGGTCGCTCCACGAGAGGCCCAGGATCTCCACGAGCACCGGCAGATATTTGGTGCCCGGCAGCTTCTCGCCGCGCGTCCAGTTGCTGACGGTGCTCTGGCCGGGCCGCGAGCCGATGCGCGCCTCGATGGCCTCGGCGAGCGCCTCCTGCGTCAGCCCCAGCCGCGTCATGGCCTCCCCCACCCGGCGGACGAACAACTCCGGGTCGATCACTTTTTTGACACGCGGCATATGTGCAAGTATTGTTTAGTGATAAAAAGAGATTTATATTGAGGTCAAAGAAAGGCCTCTACGGTGTAATATACGCTGTGAGGTGATCGGTAACAATATGTGCGGTGATAATTATGATCGCCAATCGCAAACCCTGCTGGATGGACGGCACGCTCGTCCCCTTCGACGAGTACCTGCGGCGCGTCGAGGCGGCCCGCGCACGGGCCGAGGCGCTGTGCCTGACGCGCACCTGGATCGCCGCGCAGATCGGCCGCAGCCGGGGCCACACCACGCGCGTGCTCGCCGGCCGGGATCGCGGCGTCGAGACGCTGCTGCGCATCGAGGCGCTGCTGCGCCGCGTCGAGGCCGGGGAGGTGGCCCCGCGATGAGCATCCTCCGCGCCCCGACACGCCCCCACGGCTTCGCGGTCATCGACCGCCGCACGCTGGCCGACGAGCGCCTCTCCTGGGCCGCACGGGGCCTGCTCGCCTACCTGCTCTCGCTCCCCGACGACTGGCAGGTGCGCCCCGGACACCTGGCCGGCCGCGCCCCCTGCTCGGACTACCGACTCCGCCAGGCCCTGGCCGAACTCCAGGCCTGCGGCTACGCCCGCGTCCAGCGCCGGCGCCGCCGCGACGGCAAACTCGCCGGCAGCACCTGGCTCATCGCCGAACGCCCCGACCTGCTCGCGCCGGATGAGGACGGGCCAGACGAAGCCGAACCGGATGAGGCCGAACCGGATGAGGCCGAACCGGACGACACGCCCGCTCCGGCGAAGCCGTATCGCCATATTCGCCTCGTGGCACCGCACGCCGCGAAGAAAACGCCGTTTCCGGGCGATACGACCACATCGCGATATACCGGGAACCGGCGATCACCGGGACCCGGTGTTTCCCGAGACTCGGCCCATTCGCCCCCCTTACCAAGCATAGAAGAACAACCAAGTATTAAAACAGCAGCAACATGGCCTAAGGGCCGCGTGACGCGGCCTGATCGTTCGGCCTGCGGCGACGGCATCCACCGGCCGGGGGCCCTGCTTCCGGTGCCGGACACCCCGCCGGATCATGCTGCTGCTGCTCTGGAAAAGAAAAACCTGCTGTTTCTGCTGACGAGCCGCGGCGTGGATGCGCCCGTGGCACGGCGGCTCGTCGAGCGCTTCCCGGCGGAACGCATCCGGCGGCAGGTGGCGAGCTTCGACCGTGAACGCCCCGCCTCGGTGGGCTGGCTCGTGAAGGCCATCGAGCACGACTACGCGCCCCGCACCACCGGGGCCGCGGAGCCGGAACTGCTCACCTACCAGCAGATGCTCCGCTGGTGCGAGGCGAACGGCGGGCTGCACCGCACCGCCGAGTTCGAGGTCGTCCGCCGGCCCGACGGCACCACCCGCTTCAAACTGGCCGCGTCACGCGGCCCTTCGGCCCCATGAACCACCCGACGCACACCCCCGCACCGCTCGACGATCTCGCGGCGCTCCGGGCGCACCTGGCCGACCTGGCCGCCCGGCAGGCCCGCATCGAAGACCTGCTCGTCCGCCTCTCGGCCGGCAAGCACCTGGAGCTGCTCACGACCGAGGACGTCCGCCGCATCCTCGGCATCGGCCGCACGAAGCTGAACGAGCTGATCGCCTCGGGGGAGCTGCCCATGTGGAAGCTGGGCGGCGAGCGCCGCATCACGCGGGCCGGGCTGGAGGCCTACATCCGGGCGCAGGCGCGGGGAGGGCGATGACCGTGCGCCGCCGCTTCCCCCATAACGCCCTGCTCGACACCACGCCGGACGGACTGGCCCTCATTCGTCGCTGCGAGCGCTTCGCCGGGCGCTGGTACCGCTGCCCCGCCGGCGTCTGGACGATCGGCTACGGCACCACCGAGCACCTGCTGCCGGGCATCCACCGGCAGACGCTCCCCGGCCCCATCACGAAGGCCGACGCCGAACGCCTCCTCCGCCGCAGCCTCATCCAGGTCTTCGAGCCCGCCGTCGAGCGCCTCGTCCGCGCAGACCTCACGGCCAACCAGTTCTCCGCGCTCGTCTCGTTCGTCTACAACGTCGGCGTGCCCCGCTTCGCCCGCTCGACGCTCCTGCGCAAGCTCAACCGCGGCGACTACGAAGGGGCCGCCGCCGAGTTCGAGCGGTGGGTCTACGCCGGCGGGCAGCGCCTGCGGGGCCTCGTGCACCGCCGCCGCGCCGAGCGCACGCTCTTCGAGACGCCCGACGACCCGCCGGGCGCGCTCCGCCTCACCGGCCTCGACCCGCTCCCGCCCGTCCGTGTCGAGCCCTCGCCTTCGGCTCTGAACCGCCCCCTCAACCCGCGCCTGCCCTGATGGATCTCCTGCCCGGCATCGACCTCGCCAGCGTGCTCGTCGGGGCCGTCAGCGGCCTCGTGGGGGCGGTGCTGACGTTTCTGGCCACGCGGCGGCAGCACGAGGTGTCCGAGCGCTCGGTCTACATCGCCGCCGTGGAGGGGCTGACGGCGTCGCTGCGGGCGGAGATCGAGCGGGTCAACGAGGCCCGGCGCGAGCTGAAGGAGCGGATCGCGGCGCTGGAGGCGCGCATCGCGGAGCTGGAGGCGCGGGAGCGGGCGCTGCAGGCCCGCATCGACGAGCTGGAGCGGGAGCGCGACCGCCTCCGCGACGACCTCCGCCGACCCATCAACGGCAACCCGCCGGAGGAATCGCCATGACGTGCCTGCTCGGTATCGCCTTCAGCCGAAGGGCCGCAAGGGCCGTGTTACACGGCCCCAAGTGGCTGCTCGCGCTGTTCGTGCTCGCGGCCGTGGCGTGGCTCGGGCGGACGTGCTCGCGGCCCTCTGCCCCGCCGCCGGCCACGCCGTCCGGGCGGGTCGAGGCCCCGGCGCCGCTCCTGCCGCGGGCGGACGCCGTCACGGTGGCCCGGCGCATGGACACCGCGACCGTTGCCACGGAGCGCATTGCCGTCCAGGGTGGCCGCCGGTACGCCGCCACGGTGACGGTCGAAGCCGAAGGCGCCGGTGTCGTGCTCGGCCTCCGCCGCGTCGATCCGGGCTGGTTCGCCGAGTTTCGCCTCGAGCGCCCCGACCGCGTCGCCGTCGACCTGCTGCCCGGCTACGAGGCTGACGTGATGACGGTGGCGCAGCGCCTGCCGGTCTTCGACGTCGAGGCGGCCCCGCAGGTGGGCGTCGGCCTCGGGCCGGAAGGCATCGCGGGCGTGGCGGCGCTGACCCTCGTGCGCGCGTGGGGTGTCCACCTCGGCGGCTTCGTCGGCATCGGGCGACGTGCCGAAGGGCCGCGTGTGTCCGTCGGCGGCTACGCCTCGGTGCGCCCGCGCCCGGCCTTCTCCGTCGGCCTCGGCGTCGATGCGCTCACGCGCCGGCCGCTCGTCACCTTCATGCTCAACCTGTAACCCGGTCATGGTCACCATCACCATCCACATCCACCTGCACGGCCTCGACGGCGTCGTCGAGGTCATCCCTGCCGAGCCGGAGCCTTCCCCTCCGGCCCAGACCGCCCACGGCGACGGCGCGAGCCATGTGCCCCCCGAGCCGCCTTCCGAAACCCGTCCCTACCGCTACCCCGATGGCACGAACCCGCCCCCCCGCTGACACATGGCCGAACGATCGTTCGGCCATCACCACCGGCACGCACACCATCCGCGACCACATCGCCGTGCTGGAGGCGTGGCTGCACGCCCTCGACCCGGACGCGCTCGCCGCCGTGCGCCAGGTCGTCACCCCCGACACCCCGGCGGATGCATGCATCGACTACGCCTTCCGCCTCGAAGCGGCGATCCGTATGGGCCGCGCCACGCGGCCTCTGCGCCCGGTGCGGGGCGGCGACCCCGAGGACAACCCGCACGACGACCCGCCGGCTCGCTGATCGGCAGGGCTTCAAAGGCGGCAGGGGCCAGCGCGGGCGACAGCCCGGCGCGCCGCGCCGCCCTCGGCGATACACATCAGCCCGGCACCCGCGCCGCAGGCGCTGGCGGCCCCCGGAGAGCCGTCAGGCGTGGGGCCAGGCCAAACAGCCGAACGATCAGGCCGTGTCACGCGGCCCTTCGGCGCCGTGTCCATCACCAGCCGCGTGCCCGGTGCGCCACGTCCGACCGGACGCAGTGGAGGTCGTCCTTCAGATGGCGCAGCTCGCCTTCCAGCCGATCCACGCGCCGGTGCAGCCGCTCGGCCGCCTCGTCACGCCGCGAGAAACGCACCTCGCTCGTCTCCCGCATCGCCTCGACGAGCCCGCACAGGCGGTCGAGTTGCTCCTTCAGCGCCTCCAGGGTCAGGGTGTCGCTCATGGTTTCCGAAGTGGATGTGGCGGCCCCCGATAAGCGTGATAGCGGCGCAGGGGGCCAGGCAGAGGCCGCGTCACGCGGCCCATTCAGTCTTCTTTCTCGTAGAGGTGCAACCCGAGGCCGAACTTCGCGCAGGCCCGCCGGAAGGCCATGCTCTCGGCGTTGCTCGACGGGTCGCCGTAGGCGTTCACGCTCAGCCGTTCCGTGCCGGTCGCCTCGCGGGAGAAGCTGCCCTCGGCGGCGTGGATCGTCACGCGCACCGTCACGAAGACGCGCTCGTCGCTCGTCGTGATGCCGGTGACGCGGCTCTCCCAGTGCCCCCGCGTGTAGTGGTCGAGGATCTTCTGCGTGCGGTACCAGGGGCAGAACGTCAGCACGGCGCCGCCCTGCTTCTTCTCGCGGAGGTGGCGGGCCGGGATGGGCCGGGCCAGATCCTTCAGGATGTCGGCCAGCGGGCGCGGGCCAGATTCAATGCCGGGGATCGTGTGATGCGTGGCTTCCATGATCGGTCAAGGATTGTGCCCGGCCCACCGACAGGCAGCGGGCCGGGCCGGTGAGGATTCAGGCAACGGCACGGTAGGCGAAAACCGGCTCCTGCACGACGGGCTGCGGCAGCGCCTCCAGGGCGTCCAGCGCCCGGCCGATACCCGTCAGCACGACGTTGCACCCCTTGAAGCGGTGGCCGCTGTCGGTCACCTGCAGCACGAAGCACCGGACGTGCCCCGTCTCCAGCAGCGGGCGCAGCCAGCGGACGTGCTTCGGGCGGATGAAGCCGACCGGCACGCCGTGCCAGAGGGCCGCGATCCGATCGCCCTCACGGTGCAGGTCGAGAGGCTGGAAGGGCATACCGGCCTGGCGGATGGCGTCGAGCACGTCCTGATGGCGGCTCACGCCGTCGAGCTTCGAGGGCAGGGCGAAGGTGTGTCCGCCGCGGTCGAGGACGAAGGCGACGGCCTGAGCGGCTTTCGTTTCGGCGTCGAAGCGGCACCCGGCGGCACGGGTGTGGCGGATCCAGCGGTAGGCGGTTTCGATGAGATGCATGGGTCTGGCGGGATGCGCCCGGCCCGCCGAAAGACAGCGGGCCGGGCTGATGAAGCCTCAAGCGGTGAGGGCGGTGACCAGGCGCTCGGCGTGGGCGATGGCCGCCCGGCGGGCACCGAAGAACCAGTGCCGACGCCTACCCTCAGGGGCGCGAAAGATGCGGATTTCATAGACACCGCGGCGGAGGCGGTAGAGCGAGAAGGTGCGGGTTTGGAGGTACATGGCTGCAAGGGTTTGGATGGATGAAAACGGGAAGGGGAACGGTGCTCACTGCTGGTATCAATGTAAGATAAATAGTGATAAATAGCAAGTTTTAAGGAAAATAAAAGTGATAATTTTGGTGATAACCACGCCTAAAACAGCCCGAGCTGCCGCGCCCCGGCACGCCAGAACCACCCGCCCCCGAGCGGACGGAACCCCCACCCCGGCGGCACGGCCACGCTGGCCGTGTAACACGGCCCTTGCGGCACGAACACCAGGCACGCCACCCCCAGCCCCGCCGCCAGCGCCAGCGACGCCCACGAACCCGAACCCCGCCCCGAAAAACACGCCGACGCCGAGCGCGACGGCACCAGCCCCGCCGGGCACGCACGCCCCGGACACGACACCCACACCCCGCCCGCCGCCGCCACGGCACGCACGCACGCCACCGACCGCGCCGCCA